>DATJDF010000278.1:0-17194 GCA_035497555.1 Arachidicoccus sp.
AGTAAAAAGAATTGGGAAGTAAATATGGGTGATATCGATCTAAGGGCAGATCAGTCTTATTTTTTGAACTTCTATAAGCGGTTGCAAGGCGTATCTTATGAACAAAAGATTGCTTTTGGCACAGGTGTAGAAAACAAAACAATTGTCAGTGGTGCAATTGCTAAAGGAAAATTTGCGCGCAATGTACTGCCCGTTACGGAGGGCAACCAGGGGCCTTATCGACTGCAGGGTAATAATAATGAACTTTATTTTGTGGTACTGGCTGGGACAGAAAAAGTGTATATAGACGGAGCATTGTTACAAAGAGGAGAGGATCAGGATTATACTATTGACTATAACCAGGCTCAAATCAGTTTTACACCCAGGCATCTGATTACCCGTGACAGCCGTGTGCAGGTTTCCTTTGAATATGCTGACAGAAATTACCTGAACACCATGCTGTATGCGCAAAATGAAACGAAGTTCGGTAGAAAACTGCATATGACGGTTTCCGCTTATAGTAATGCGGACGCCCGTAATCAACCCATCAATCAGACCCTGGATGGAAGTAAGCGTGCCTTTCTTCAGGGGATTGGTGACAGTATACAAAAGGCATTTTATCCATACGCCGAAGTAGATACTTTTTCTACCAATAAGATCCTTTATAAGAAGATAGACACATTGGTGGATGGCCGGCGGGATTCCATTTTTGTTTATTCCACCAATAAAGACAGCGCCCGTTATAATTTATATTTTGCAGAAGTAGGGCCGAATAAAGGCAATTATGTCCCCTATCTTAATGCCGCTAATGGTAAGGTGTTTGCCTGGGTCGCACCTGCCGGCGGGGTGCCACAGGGGAGTTATGAGCCCGCAGAATTTCTCGCCACCCCCAAGAAGCAACAGCTATTAAGTGTAAAAATGGATTACCAAATCGATAGTGCTACCATACTGACAACAGAGATCGCCACAAGTAATACAGATATCAATACATTTTCAACCCGGGATGGTGGCGATAATATGGGCTATGCGGGGAAAATATCACTTCAGAAAATGAACTACTGGAAAAGTAAAAACAAAAAGCTGTATACACTGAAAACAGCGGCGGGCTTCGAACTGGAAACCAGCGGTTTCAGAAGCATCGAAAACCTAAGACCGGTAGAATTTGCCCGGGATTGGGGGCTGGACATACTACCGGAAAACACCGGCGAAAAGCTGGGCAGCTTTTTGATCGCCCTGAGTGACGATCAGCAAAATCAGCTATCTTATAATTTCCAGACCTATCTGCGTGAAGATGGATATAAAGGATTTAGAAATAGACTGACCCATCATCAGGTAACAGGCAGTGGCTGGCATTTTGACGAAGACATCAGTATGACCAGTATTAATATGACAGACGCCAAAGGCTACTTCCTGAAACCGCAGCTTGATATCAGTAAGCAATTTAAAAACTGGCATAATTTCATATTAGGTGCAAGCTATGGATTTGAACATAATGAGATTAGTGACCGGATAACCGATTCGCTGCACCTGACCAGCTTTGCTTTTGAAACCCTGTCTGCTTTCATTAAATCGGATCCTGCTAAAAACAATAACTGGTCGATTATTTATTCGGCCCGCAGCAATAAGATTCCTTCCGGCACGGCACTCCAGCAGACCGACCATAACCGCAATCTAAGTTTTGAATTGTCCTTACTACAGAATCGTAGCCAGCAACTTAAATTAAGCGCCACCTACCGGGAACTTTATGTAGATCAGCCCGATCTGATTCAGGGGCAGCTGCCTGATAAAAGTTTTTTAGGGCGGGCCGCTTATTTTGTCCGCACCAAAAACGGGTTTATTACGGGCAATGCGCTTTATGAAACCGGGGCCGGTCAGGAACAAAAAAGAGATTATAGTTTTTATGAAGTGTCTCCTGGACAGGGACAATACACCTGGAAAGATTATAATCAGGACGGTATTCAGCAACTCAATGAATTTGAGATCGCTGCTTTTCAGGATGAGGCCACCTTTATTAAGATTTATACCCCCACTAATGTATTTGTAAAAGCAGATTATACCCAGTTCAATTACAGTTTCCAGTTGCAGCCCAAAGTTCTTTTTGATGCTCCGGATAAATGGTTAGAAAAGTGGCTGACAAAGGCCACACTGCTTTCCTCTTTGCAATCAGCAAAAAAACAGCTTGCTCATGGCGGGCCGGCCTTTAATCCCTTTAGTAGCGGAGTGGCAGATTCCGCATTGCTGAACTATAATTATATTTTCAGCAATACCCTTTCTGTTAACCAGTTGAGCAGTAAGTGGGGACTTAATATCACCCGGCTGATCAATTTCAATAAATCCTTATTGACCTACGGGTCAGAAGCAAACAAAGTGACCAGCTGGGATCTTAAAGGCCGGGTTGGTCTTTCCAAAGCCTACACATTTGAATGGGAACAGAAGTTTGAAGCGCATGGACTGACTACACCTGCATTTGCTAACCGGAATTTTAATCTTCGATCTATCAGCATGATACCCACCATTACCTACACCAACCGCACCAAATGGCGCGTCATGGGCGGTTATGATTATACAAAAGTGCAAAATGAAAGTAAGTATGGTGGTGAGCGGTCAACAAGAAGCACCTTTCAGTTAGAAAGTAAATACAACGCTGTACAGAATACCAGCCTGACCGGCCGGTTCGAATATAGTCATATTGATTATACCGGTGATCCGAACAGTGCTGTCAGTTATAATATGCTGGAAGGATTACTACCGGGTAAGAATCTTCGGTGGACCCTGGAATTAACCAAACGACTATTGAATAATCTGGAATTGAGCTTCCAGTATGAAGGCCGCAAATCCGGTGAAAGCAAACTTATTAATATTGGAAGGGCCAGTATTCGGGCAATTCTTTAATGCAGGTCCTGATTAATATTCCGTAGGGCTCTTAATCCGGGTGAGCTGAAACCTAAAACTTTCCTGTTGATAATAACCAAATGCATTTGGATTGGACTGATTGGCCTGGTAGGTAATATGCGTGACTGTTTTTTGAACCAGGCCTACAGCGCGCCCGTAGACTTCTCTAGCGTAAATGATTTCCTGGAATAAAGAGGGATCAAAATCACCCGGGTTGCCATTGGTGATATCCACCTGGTCAACGGATAGTAAATCGGTGGCCCCAATGGTGGACTTGACGGCACTCAAATCACTATCCATATGATAGGTATACACCCAACCGTAATAAAAATCACCTGGATTAATATCGGAGCTAAAATAGCGGTTGCCCTCCCAGTTATAATCCTCCTTAACCGGACTGGCCAGTATAATAAAACGTCGGTTTTGCTCATCTATGCGTTCCGCAGTATTCTTTCTAAGTATCATACGGTAAGTACTGCTATAAACCCAGGGCTGTTGTAATAAAGTGTCAGTCATAAAGCGGTACACTGAAAAAGAAGTATCAGTATCCGTGATGGTCATTTTCCCGACGCTATCCTTGACCAGATAACGATGTAATAGCAGACTGGCACCAAAGGGAGCGACTACGGTAGAATCCAGCCGGTAATAACTCAGCTCACCGGGTTGGAGTGAAAGATAGTTCTGATAAGGCTGGATAGTGGCACCATAATTTTCCATCTCAGTTTTGTTACATGAAGCTGTCAGTAAAAAAAATGCGGTTAATGAAAGGTAAAGGGTAAGGGAAATGGAAGCAGATAGTGGCCGGCTTAATACATCTCGCAACCAATTGCTGCTTATCAGAACACGCCCTTGATTTTTATTTCCCATAATTTTATTTTTTACTGCAGTATATTTACTTGAATTAAACTGCAAAGAACTGGAGTTATCCTCCTGACAGTAGTCAGCTCGTTACCTGTAAACAATTTGTTTTCTAAAAGTGCATCCTAACTTCTTTCAATGGCGCGCAGCCACCGCTCCGGAATTTCATTTTGTGTCGCCAATATATAATCCATATAACTGCAGGGGATAAATTGCTCATCAGGCAACTGCATCCACCAACGGTTTGTTTTCTTACTTTGTAAAAAGGTGGTTTCCATTTCAGCGAAGGCCAGGTGAAATTCATTAAAATGTGTACGGCTGTCAAAATCGGCCTCCTGTTTCCCCTGGTAGATGCCATCGATCAGGTACCAGGCAAGATGGCTGAGCTGCTTGGCCGTCTGGGCATTTTTGTCCAGATGCTGCTGATAGCCGTAAAAACCAATGCTACTCACCTTTGCACTCAGTCCTGCATATTGCATCAACGTACAGGCTTCCTCGCCACTAAAGCCATTAGGGGTAAGATGATTGGCGGGCGCCTGACCACTCTGAATACAGGAAATATCCAAGCTCACTATATCAGAATTACGGATCGGGGGTTCCACTTCATTCAGATTTTCTTTAACGCGCCCCACTCTTACGCAATCGAACCGCAAGCGGTCTATTACCTCCAGCATTTCAGGATGTACAAAATAACTCTGAAACCCGATATGGTTATAATGATTCAGGTAATTAGGGGATTTGGTGAACATATCCAGCAAAAAACGATCAGCCGGTGCCGGGCTATCCGTATCCATGTCCATTTTGGCGTCAATACAGGTCAGGTCATAGGTCCGGTCCAGTTTGGCATAAGCATTACATTGCGGTACGGTCAGATCATGTGATCCGCCCAAAATCAGGACTTTGGTGTCTAAAAGGAGTAACTCCGATAAGACGATCTGGAGTGCAGCGTAGGAATCGGCCATCGTTTTGCCAATTTTGATATTCCCGATGTCCGCGATTTTGACATTCGCGTGCCACCTGAATAACTGGTAAAATTCGGCACGGATACAGTCTGCCGATGGGGTGCCACGATTGGGGAAACCTTTTCCCCTGTATTCCCCCAAGCCTACAATGATCAGATCCACCTGGCTCAGATCCGGGAAGTTTTCTTCAAAAGCTTGAATATAGTAACCGATCTGGGCAGTTTTGAAGCCTTCATCACCTGAAAGCTCATATAATTGGACAGGTTCGAGGAAATCAATAATAGTTTGTTCGTTAAATGAGGACATGTGGTTCGTAATATTTGACACAAAAGTAAAACAAATCATGCATTGGAACCTGCCTAAAAACGCCTATTTGCATGTGATATTGTGCTAATACGTTGAAATAGCGTAATCAATTGGTTGAAAAAGGAAAAAATGAGCCAATTTGCCACTTATTTTCAGCGTAGAATATGCCTAAAATTGGCATTATTAATAGCAGCAAATCGCTGAAAAATGCTTAACTTCGCTACACTTTTTGAAATAAGAGAAAACAGCAATTTTAAACAACAATATGAACCAGGAAAATACGCCGGAATTAGAAACAATAAATAACAATAAGGCCTATGGAGCCGACAGTATTCAGGTATTAGAAGGATTAGAAGCCGTAAGAAAAAGACCCGCAATGTATATTGGGGATGTAGGGGTCAAAGGACTCCATCACCTGGTTTATGAGGTTGTGGATAACTCCATAGATGAAGCGCTCGCTGGTTATTGTGATACGATTGATGTATCTATTCATGAAGACAATTCTATCTCTGTGCGGGATAATGGCCGTGGAATTCCCACGGGCATCAATACCAAAGAGCAGAAAAGTGCCCTTGAAATTGTTATGACAGTCTTGCACGCGGGAGGGAAATTCGATAAAAATACCTATAAAGTATCGGGCGGTCTGCATGGTGTTGGGGTCAGTTGCGTCAATGCACTGAGTTCCACCTTGAAAGTTGTGGTAGAAAGAGAGGGGGAAATTTTTGAACAGGAATACCATGAAGGTATACCTGCCTATCAGGTACGCGCCGTTGGGAAATCCGAAAATACAGGTACCTATATACATTTCTGGCCAGACCAGACTATATTCCAGGTGTCCGTTTATCAGAAGGATATATTGGAAAGCAGGTTAAGAGAATTGGCTTATCTTAACCGGAAAGTCAGGATTACCATGACTGACCTTCGGGAACTGGATGAAGAAGGAAAGCCTTATGTCAAGGAATTTTACAGTGAAGGGGGGATTATAGAGTTTCTTGAGCTTCTTGACAAGCATGCAAAAAGAATTCCGATTATTGGAAAAAGTCTCTTTGTAGATGCCTATGACGAAGCTTCCAATGTAACCGTAGAGGTTGCACTTAGCTATAATGATGATTTTAAGGAGCATATATTCTCCTACGTAAATAATATCAATACAATTGAAGGAGGTACGCATGTTACCGGTTTCAGGCAGGCGCTTACCCGTGTCTTCAAAAGTTACGGAGATAAACAAGGGCTATTTGAAAAAGCCAAAGTAACTGTTGAGGGCGATGACTTCCGGGAGGGACTGTCCTCTATTATTTCGGTAAAAGTGCCGGAACCACAATTCGAAGGTCAGACTAAAACCAAATTAGGTAACAGTGAAGTCAGTGGTATTGTGCAAACGACCGTTGCCCGCGCACTGGAGGCTTATTTGGAAGAGAATCCTAAAGAGGCGAAAAATATTATCCAGAAAGTCGTCCTTGCTGCTCAGGCCCGTGTCGCTGCCAAAAAGGCCAGAGACATGGTACAGCGTAAATCTGTTCTAAGTGGCAGTGGACTGCCGGGTAAACTGGCAGATTGCAGTGAACGCAATCCGGAAAGATGTGAGCTATATCTGGTGGAAGGGGACTCCGCAGGTGGAACGGCCAAACAGGGTCGGGACCGTGCCTTCCAGGCTATTTTACCCCTTAGAGGTAAAATTCTGAATGTAGAAAAAGCTATGGAGCACAAGATTTATGAAAATGAGGAAATCCGCAATATCTTTACTGCAATGGGCGTCACGATTGGAACGGCTGAGGATCCCAAAGCGCTGAACCTGGCAAAACTGAGATACCACAAGTTGATTATTATGACGGATGCCGATGTGGATGGTAGCCATATTGCGACCCTGATTCTTACTTTTGTTTTCCGGTATATGAAAGAATTGGTTACCCAGGGTTATGTATATATTGCTCAACCGCCGCTTTATTTAGTTAAGAAAGGCAAAGAGCAGGAATATGCATACGACGAAGAAGAACGTAAGAAATTGGTTGCACGAATAGGAGGGGGCAAGGATGATAGTGTCAATATTCAGCGTTACAAAGGTCTTGGTGAAATGAATGCAGATCAGCTATGGGAAACAACAATGGATCCGGCACGCAGAACACTTAAAAAAGTGACCATCGAAAACCTGACTTCGGTTGATGAAACCTTTTCCATGTTGATGGGCGATGATGTACCACCCAGACGTGCATTCATTGAAGAAAATGCTACTTATGCAAGAATCGATATCTAATTAAATTGTTCTGCAATTGAAAGACCAAACAAAAAGGCGGAATATTATATTCCGCCTTTTTGTTTGGTCTTTTAATTCACCAGTAGAATTCACTGAATTAATTAAAATAAATTAGCAAATTAAAAAATGATTCTTGTTGGATTTTTTATTACAGAATCAAGATCAAGACCAAAATGATAATAATAATAGCTCCAACAGACAGGTAAACACCACCGTTCATTGCTCTGGCCTCTGATTTCATGTCTTTTAGCTCACTACGCAAGGCTTTTTTCTCAGAACGGGTCAGGTTTGACTTATCCATTTCCTTGATTTCATTTACGCGTTCGACAATTTTATCGAACTGTGCCTGCTGTTCAGTCGTGAGTTCTTTTTTAGCATTGCGGTCGCGTGGCCCTGCGTTAGCTGCCATAGCAGTTTGGACGCCAATTGACATTGTAAGTGCCAACATTAAGGCACAAATTGCTTTTTTCATATTGTTTAAATTTAATGGAAAAAAAAATTATAGATTAATAGGTTATTTTGGGCAGTCTGAAATTGTTTAAATAATTTACAGGATCTTGCCTGCCTTTATGAAATTACGATTATTCTATGAATTAAAAAGATTATGTTTATATTTTATCTTCAAAATCTAGGCCGGAATTGCGGTTCAGATTTTTTATTTTTGTAACATGCAATTTCAAATTCCCATACAGATACCTCCTGTAGAGCCTGGCATCGGATATAAGGACCAGCTGATGCTAACCGGCTCTTGTTTTACAGAGCATATTGGTCAACTACTTGCAACGGCTAAATTCAGGATCATGCAGAATCCCAATGGAATTTTATTTGATCCAGTGAGTGTTTGTGGCAGCTTGATTGGCTATATGGAAGGCAAGGTTTACCAGCATGAAGATCTTTTTTATCTTAATGAAGCCTGGCATTGCTGGGACTATCATACCCGGTTTTCCCATCCCGACCCGGATCAGGTGCTTACCGGCATCAATAGTTCTCAGGCAGCTGCCAGTCAGTATCTAAAAAAATGTAGCTGGCTGGTCATAACACTTGGCTCCGCTTTTAGTTATAATCTGACCACTGACGGGCGCACGGTGGCGAACTGTCATAAGGCCCCGGCGCAAACCTTTCATAAGCACATGAATTCCATTGAAGAAATCGTGACTGCTTTTGATGGGATGCTATACCGCCTCTTCAGGTTTAACCCGGATATCCGGGTATTATTTACCATTAGTCCTGTCAGGCATATCCGTGACGGTATTGTGGATAACAACAGAAGTAAAGCCAGATTATTGGAAGCAGTGCATCACCTGGTGGATAAATTTTCCGGATTGTATTACTTCCCGGCCTATGAAATTGTTGTGGATGTATTAAGAGATTACCGTTTTTATGATATCGATCTGGTGCACCCCAATTATGCGGCTACACATTATGTTTTGGATAAGTTTGCGGCTACTTATATGGATGAACCCACAAGAGATCTCATGGAACAAATTCGCAAACTCGTCATTGCGCGGTCGCATAAACCTTTCAATCCCGGATCGAACCAGCACCAGAAATTTTTACAAAAATACCTGGAACAGACCGTTTTACTCAGTAAAACTTACCCCCATATTGATTTCAGTGCGGAAATCGCCTATTTTGGTGATCAGCCCGCTGTCTGAGGCACGGCCTTTGTATTTTAACGTTCGGCTAAAACAGATGGAAGAATTATAAAATTAAAACAACCGTTTGTTAGTTGTTTAATTATGATGTAATTTTGTGGAGTGAACAGGCTACTGAACATACAACGCTCCAGGCTCTCCTTTCTGAGAAGCACATGCTCGCATATTCCATAAAGCACGCGACTATATTTTTTTTGTTCCAATCCCGGCAAATAGAGTCAGGGGCTGTATATTATTATATCAAATTTTAAAGCATATAGCGCATAATGACAAAGGCAATTATAATTGGCGGCGGAAAGATAGGCAGTGCAGCTGCCTACCTGCTACATCTACATGGAAATTACGAAGTGACATTGGCAGATGCCAATCCAATATTATTAGAGCCAGCCGCAGCGGATGGACTGACCACCTTAGTGCTGGATGTAAAAGATGAAAAGGCACTGCGGCAGGCCCTGGAACCGCAGGCCCTGGTGCTTAGTGCCTGTCCCTATTTTTTAAATTTGGCCATTGCCGAGGCTGCAGCGATAGCAGGTACGCATTATTTTGATTTAACGGAAGATGTAAACACGACAGCAGCCATCCGGGGTATTGCCCATGGTGCGGCTGTAAGTTTTATGCCTCAATGCGGTCTGGCACCCGGCTTTATCAGTATTGCGGCAAATGATTTAACGCGTCAATTTGACTCGCTCGACAGCGTCAAATTGCGTGTAGGGGCTTTGCCCCAGTTTCCGACAAACAGCCTGAAATATAACCTCACCTGGAGCACCGATGGATTGATTAATGAGTATTGTAATCCCTGTGATGCAATCGTAGGTGGGCAGCGGGTCCGTGTGATGCCTTTAGAAGGATATGAACGCTTTTCTCTGGAGGGTATTGAATATGAAGCTTTCAACACCTCTGGCGGGTTATCGGCACTCGCCGAAGTGCTGGAAGGTAAAGTACGGGAACTTGACTACAAAACGGCCCGGTATCCCGGACACCGGGATCTTATGAAATTTTTATTAACTGATATGGGATTTGCGCATAAAAAGGAAGCCCTTAAAGCATTGCTGGATGAGCAGCTCCCTTTTTCTCCACAGGATAAAGTATTGGTGTTTATCGCAGTCACCGGCAAAATTAAGGGCCGGTTTATGGAGAAAATATTTACCCGTACCATCCGCAATCAGGAGATTGGGGGCAAAGACTTTACCGCAATACAGGTGACCACTGCTGGAGCTGCCTGTGCTGTAATTGATCTGCATGTCCAGGGCAAATTGCCTGGCAAGGGATTTGTGCGACAGGAAGATGTGCACCTGAAGGATCTCATGGAATCTGAATTTGCACGGTTTTATGTTTAATCCAATTTTTTCAAGCAAAATGGATCCTTATGTTACAAGAAATTTTAGACGGGCTGATGCGCCGTTATAAGGAACGTGTACCGGATGTATCTTTTATACTGGATACCATGGCAGCCACAGGTATTATAAATAAGACAGATGAAGTTGAAAATGATCATATCGCTTTCAGGACAATGGGCGTGCCACAACTTGGAGTCAGGTCCCTGGAGAAGATCTTCCTGCATTACGGCTATAAGAAGCGGGACTATTACCATTTTGAATCCAAAAAACTGGATGCATACTGGTATAGCCCACCTGAGGACCGTTATCCCCGGATTTTTGCCAGTGAACTAAGGGTAGGTGACCTTGGCCCTGAGGTGCAGCAGATTATTCATAAATATACAGATACTGTGCTTACCGATCCGGTAGATAAACTGGATCTGGATGATGCGCAGATGGTGGATCATTATCTGCATACCAGTCTCTGGATGACGCCGACACTAATGGATTATGAAGCTTTGCTGGCAGAAAGTGAATACGCTGCCTGGGTCATCTATAATCATTATTACCTGAACCATTTTACGATAAGTGTTCATAACCTACCGGTTGGTTACAACACAATGGAAAGTTTTGATGCTTTCTTGGAAGCGCATGGTATCCGGTTGAATAGCGCCGGTGGCAAAATTAAACAAAGCCCGGACGGTAAACTTTTGCAGAGTGCCACCGTAGCCCGGAAGATTATGGCCACCTTTGCAGACGGGGACTCAAGAGAAATTGCAGGCTCCTATGTAGAATTTGCAGAAAGGCGGGTTCTGGACGCTTATAAGGATCTTCCGCCGGATCAGATCCGTCGGATCCACCGCCGTGATGGTTTTGAAACAGGTAATGCTGATAAGATTTTCGAAAGTACCTACAGGGCACAGACGGATCAGTAATGCTGCTGGAGTAGTGGCCAGCAAATACGAATACAAAGGCATAGATGCCTGGCTATTTAACCGCGCAATGCGATTGTATAAATATTTTAGGAAGGATTAGATTAGAAATAAAAATTTGAATTTTAATTAAACAATTATGGCACAGGCACAAAATAATCAGACAACGATTCAATCCATTCTGGACGCGTTTTGTATCCGCAAAAATAATATGGGCATGTCTGATGGCTTATCAATGTTACTCACCCGGGGCAGGGAGATAAGCTCAGGCTCCCCGGTGGATGGTACTATAATTGCAAAAATCACCATGGCAGCCCAGTCAGATTATGAAACCCTTTTGCAACAGGCTGAGACAGCTTTCCCTGAGTGGAGAAAAGTCCCGGCCCCACGCCGGGGAGAAATCGTTCGTCAGGTAGGGGTTGCTTTAAGAGAGAACAAGGAATTGCTCGGCAAACTCGTTTCCTATGAAATGGGTAAAAGCCTGCAGGAAGGTGCTGGAGAAGTCCAGGAAATGATTGATGTCTGCGATTTTGCAGTGGGTTTATCACGGCAGTTACACGGACTGACGATGCATTCAGAAAGGCCGGACCACCGGATGTATGAACAGTGGCATCCGCTAGGGGTGGTAGGGATTATCTCTGCCTTTAATTTCCCGGTCGCTGTCTGGAGCTGGAATGCGATGATCGCTTTGGTATGCGGCAATGTCTGCGTCTGGAAGCCGTCTGAAAAAACACCGCTCGCTGCCCAGGCCTGTCTGCAGATTATCCAAAAGGTTTTTAAGGCGAATCAGGTCCCGCCCGGTGTCTGTAACCTTGTTCAGGGGGATCGGGAAATTGGCAGGCTATTAGCTGCCGATCCCCGCATCGCGCTGCTTTCTGCTACTGGTTCTACCGCGATGGGGATTGCGGTCAATCAAACCGTTGCAGGCCGCTTAGGCAAATGCCTGCTGGAATTGGGCGGTAATAATGCCATCATTGTATCTGAAAAAGCGGATCTTAATCTGGCTTTGGTCGGATGTGTATTTGGTGCCGTGGGAACAGCCGGTCAGCGCTGTACCACTACCCGAAGAGTAATTATTCACGAAAGTATTTATGATGAATTCACGGCGAAGCTGATCCATGCCTATGGACAACTGAAAATCGGGGACCCACTGGATCCAGAGAATCATGTCGGACCACTCATTGATACTGTTGCAGTTAAAGGCTATGAAGCTGCTCTGATAGAGATTGAGAAAGAAGGCGGGGTACTGCTGACGGACGGCGGCCGTTTGGAAGGAGAAAGTTACAGCTCAGGGTGCTATGTAAAACCCTGTATCGCTGCGGTGAAAAACGATTTTTCCATCGTTCAGCAGGAAACCTTTGCTCCGATATTATATGTAATGAAGTATAGAACATTACAGGAGGCGATTGAGCTGCAAAACGGGGTGCCGCAAGGACTATCTTCAGCACTGATGACGGGAAGTCTGAAAGAAGCTGAACACTTTCTATCTGCCGCAGGATCTGACTGTGGTATTGCAAATATTAATATCGGCACTTCAGGCGCAGAAATCGGGGGGGCCTTTGGTGGTGAAAAGCAAACGGGAGGAGGGCGTGAAAGTGGCTCAGATGCCTGGAAAGTTTATATGCGCCGCCAAACCAATACGATTAATTATGGGGCCGATTTACCCCTTGCACAGGGGATTAAATTCAACTTATAAGTGATCAGCATACCCAGTCAGTCAGGATTTTAAAAAAAAACCGCAAATCTGCTAAGGTTACACTCAGCGGATTTGCGGTTTTCAATTTTGAAGTCTACTCTTTCCTATCACTGGTGACTCTGTCCAGTAGATAAGGCTTAAAGTCTTTCGGTAAAACTATTTTTTGTTTTCCTTATAACGCATGTCCTTTGTACCATCTTTTTTCAGATGATGGCCACTGGCGTCTACTTTGGCGCTGGCTGTTTTGACGGCCTTTTTGGAGGACGCTTTAGCCTTTACTGTAGATGCCTTTGCTTTGGTGGCCGGCGCTACGGCTGTCTTAGTTGTTGCAGCTGCTGCCTTTTTTGTTGCCTTAGCCTGTTTTGCTGTTTGGGCACTTGTTTTTTCGGTGACCTTCTTAACCGCCTTGTGATGTTTCTTTGTCGTTTTTGCTACCTGCGCACTGGTATTGTTGGCTGCAGGTACGGTTTGGGCATTGCTTTCACTAACTGCGAAAGTCATCGCCACAAGCATGATCAATCCAAAAAATACTTTCTTCATGATACTCAATTTTGTTGTTATTGGAAATATTTCCTGAGTAAAATTAGCCGTAAAATTAATCCCATATTATTGTTCAAATATAAATTAATGTTAAGTGGAGATATTATTTTGTTAATCTGTGAATAATATTCAGATTTAATTCATAATTAAAGGCCTCTTAGCTGTTTCAATCTTCCCCAATCGCAGGTAAATGGCTTATTTTGAGTCGGAGAATCTAAATATTACTTTGCAAATGTAGAGATCAGAACGGCTCAAATACCAGGGTCTTTCCAGAAAGTAAGCTTTAAGGCCTAAACGGATTACAACGCAAAATCGCACCGTCTGTATTTATTACAGAGGTGCGATTCATAGTAGATTGCTGTACTTAGTTATTGGCTATCATGTGATTATATTCAGGATGCCTTTTGAGCCAGGTCACCAGATAACTACAATATATTTTCACTTTAATGCCTTTTTCTTCCAGCAGGGTAAATACCTTTTCGGCCAGGGCAGTTGCAGCGCCTTTGCCTTCCATATTTTCTGAGACTTCAGTATGCATCAGAAAGAATAGATCGCCATGATCTCTATAATCCATATAGGCAAAGCCATCTTCAAGTGGTAATTCAAATTTTCCCTCAGTGCGGTTGTCCTCTAAAACAAGTGATTGGTATTCAGGTAGCATATTCAAATTTGTTTAATGACTGTATTAATTACTTAGCTGTCCAAATACGCCCGCCTTATCATCCGCTTTAGCCTGGTCAATTTCTGCCTGGGTATTCATCACAAAATTACCGCTGGCCGCTACGGGTTCTGTCAGGGGCGCAGCACAAAGATATAATAAAGTCGTGTCTTCACAACTGCTCACTAAAATCTCGTCATTTTCTTTTTCGAAAACGACAAGTTGATGTTCATTTATGGTTTCTCCGTTGAGCCGTATCTGCCCGGAGCTAATATAAAGTAAGGTCCAGTATTCAGGCCTTGCCATCAATTGTAATTGGGCTCCGCCGTTCATTTTTCCATTTATAAGGGTTACAGGAGTGTGGCTTTTAAAAGGACCTGTATGACCGTCGTAATGACCGGCCAAAAGCCTGAGCTGGATACCTGTCTCTGTCGCTATGAGCGGCTGAGTTTCCAGAGGAGCCAATTGATAATAGGGAGGATCCCATTTGTGGCGTGCCGGACTGTTAATCCATAGTTGAATCAGTTCGTAATTGCCACCCTCTCTGAGCAGCCGCTCGGTAGGTCCCTCGCTGTGTAATAAACCCTTTCCGGCAAACATCCATTGGGCATCGCCAGCTGCCAGATGACCTTCGTTGCCGCTGTTGTCCCGGTGAAAGCCTTCCCCTTGTAACATGATCGTGACGGGAGAAAAGCCGCGGTGCGGATGTGGGTGGATCCTGCGTACTGATCCGGCGGGTATTGTTTCAGGTAACATATGATGTAAAACAATAAATGGATTGGCAAACCGGAAGTCTTTATGGGGTAATGGCTGAAGCACGGTTTCTGTTTCTGTTATTTTCTTTGGACGTCCGTCCAAAATATGTAGAATCTTCTTTTGCATAATACTTTTATTAAAAACAGGTTAGTCATCTCTGCCTGGCAGATATGACTAACCTGTTATGACTTATTCTAAATGTCCAAATTTGCCACCATTGAAATCATTTATAGCTTCAATGATTTCTTCCTGGGTATTCATGACAAATGGACCGTAACTGGCAATGGGCTCATCTATGGGTTCGCCACTCATTAATAACAAAACGGCTGCTTCATCTGCATTTATCTGGATCTCGTCACCCTCATTTTCAAAGAGCACAAAGTCATGTTCTTTGACTGCCCGATCATTAACTGTAGCTGAGCCACTGATCACCAGAAGCGCTGTATGATGACCGGAAGTGAGCTGGGTTTTTACAGCGCCGCCCGCATTTAATTTGATATCCAATAAATCTACGGGGGTATACGTCCTGGCAGCTCCTTCATGTCCATTAAAGTTACCTGCGATTACACGGACTGTACCAGCGTTATCATCCAGTTCAATACTTGGGATTTCTTCCTTAGTCAGCGGTTGATAATGCGGTGCTGTGGATTTGTCTTTTTTAGGCAAATTTACCCAAAGCTGTACCATCTCAAAATTACCACCGCTACGGGCAAAATTCTCTTCATGATATTCTTTATGCAGGATGCCTGCTCCGGCTGTCATCCACTGCACATCACCCGGATGTATTACACCACTATTGCCGGCACTGTCATGATGGGCAACGCTGCCCTGATAAGCAATGGTCACGGTTTCAAAACCTTTGTGCGGGTGTACGTCCACCCCGCGGATATGTTCAGATGCCCCAAAATCATAGGCTGCATTAAAATCCAGCATTAAAAATGGGCTGATTCTCTTTTGTGCGACAGCTTGTGGAATAAAGTTAAAAACCCTGAATCCATCTCCAACCATGCCTGGATTTGCAGGCCTTGGTATTATTCTGTCAATTTTCTTATACATAATATTTATTTTATTTGTTTTATACAATTTTTTAAAAATGGTAGCCTTAATTTAAGCATATATTGAAACGTGCATTTTTCAAAGCGTCATCCATCAAATGGATATTACTGAACTGCATCATCCGAATGGCCTGCTGTAATTTAAGAATACAATTCTGCCATGATTCTCCGGATTCTTTTTTGGCCAGCATCAGTTCATCATCCATGAATTTACTGATCTTTTTAAGTTTGTTTTCCAGCTCGATGGAAAGTGCATCGTCGTATAAGAAGGCGTCAAAATCCTGAATATGCAACTTGTCAAATGCCGTCTCGATATGATTTACAAAAGTGATTCCACTAAAATCAGGATGCTGGGTTAATTCCTTTAATTCCAGCGGATCGGTTACAAGTACTAATATCTGATGTTTCATGATCGGTTCTCCTTTTTTTATTTTATTAAGGCAAAGTTACATGCATACAAAGCGCAGGCCAATAAACCAGATTAAGCTCCTGGCTTAACCTATATTAAGTCCGATGGTATCAATGCATATCATAACTATGACTAGCGGAGATTGTAAATAAAGTGAAGCAGGTGTATATGAAGCAGTAAGATCCGGAAAAAATCAGTTTATTGGCTTATTGACAGTGAGGAAGCCATGAAGTGGGTGGTTTGTCTAAGTATTTGGATAATACAGTTTTAGACCAATCATGCAAATGGATAAATCTCGCCAGGTAAGTGTAGGCCGCTATCTTCAGTGCATTGGTATCGTGTTAATCATTTTTGAGAAGAATTCCGGGGTAACACCAATAAAGGAGGCAATTTGCTTTTGCGGCAGGCACTGGATCAGTGTTGGGTATTGCTGGCAAAAAGCGGCGTAGCGTTCAATGGCCGGCTGACTGAGGTTGCCAATGATCCGGTTTTGATAGGCAATCACCGCATTTTCAGCAAGTATCCTGAAATGCCTTTCAAGGGCCGGGATCTGCTCAAATGCTTCGTCAAGTTGTGGTTTGGTGATCCACAGGTATTCGGTGGGTTCCAGGGCTTCAATAAATAGCCTGGCCGGCTCCTGGCGGGTAAGGCTATACATATCTGCCATCCACCAGTCTGCGGGTGCAAATTGAAGGACATGCTCAAATCCATTGCTATCAATCGTAAAGCTGCGTAGGATACCTGAAGTTACAAAGGCCAGGCCCAGATTGACTTCACCTTCCTGCAACAGGTAATGCTTTTTTTTCAGAGATTTAGGCTGGAAATAGTTTTCCAGTAATACCTGCTGGTCTTCTGTCAGGAACACTTGACGGCGGATATTTTCAAATAGGGTCACCTCCATGTATCAATTGCTTTAATATGAGTGATTT
>DATJDF010000279.1:0-12070 GCA_035497555.1 Arachidicoccus sp.
ATGATGATTCTTTTAAGGGCAATATATTTACTTCATGTGTTGCTTAATCGCTCAACATTTATGGTCGATTTAATGCACTGATTTCAATTAGAGATTTCTGCCAATCCAAAAAAACAGAATTATAGCAAGAATCAGCAAAATAGCTTTTCGGCCAAATAAGGTTTTCCTTAGTTTTAGAAGCCTTGCTCCAGGCCGCCTGACATTATCAAAAGTAAACCCTGCCAGCAAATAAGGGATGGAAACGACCACAAGCATATTTTCTTTACATGCATGCACAATATCCAGGTTTAACAGGTCATGAATAGCTCTTTGGGAACCGCAGCCGGGGCATTGGTATCCCGTTAGTAACTTAAATGGACATTCTGGAAAATACTGAACATCGTACGGATTAAATACTTTGTATATCACCATAAGCGCAACAATCGTTGCGAATATCAAGACACCCTTTATTCCCTTAGTCATGCCAAAATCCAGTAGCAGCAGTAAGTACTACAAAAATAACATACAGTACAATTACAAGAATCCCAATCCAGAAACTGACTTTAGTCCATTTACCGGCCTCTGCTGAGTACCTATTGGCTCCTTCAATATCACCCGCATAAAAACGCGATTCCACCTTGGCGGCATTGACAATGCCAACAACCCCAAATGGCATACAACAAAGTAGTGTTACCAGTATTGATTCAGTAAGCCAGGTTTTCGGTGGCTGCTGATTAATAGTTGCTTTGACTGGTGTATCTATTGTTTTTGAGATAGAAATTTCTGGTGGTTCCAAACTGAGAACATCCTTCAGTTCGGGAACTGAACCAGCAGGCTGCCAATCCCCTAGTCCCTGAAACCAGACCATTGTCTGGCCAGTTACATTCCTTTCTTTAAGTTCCTCAAGCGTTAGGGGACCCACCCTGTTGGAGCCCTCCATGTAATAATATTTTTTCATCTGTTGTAATTAATGTTCTTTTAGTTTTGGCTATCATTGAATATGTAAAGAGATTTAGAACAGTAAATTATTGCTCAATCTCTGATTAACTTCAGTACATTTAAAGGAAGGTCGATATTGGATACAGAAAAAATGAACCACACATAAAAGCTAACCTGGTGATCAAAAAAACGAATATTAAGGATCCTTTCAGGCTAACCTAATTGCAGTGATTAAATAATTTTAAATATAGCCCGTCCTCGCAGCTTTATTAACTATTAAGAAAATATACAATCTCATCTTTGTAAATTCTAAATTAACATTAATTATACGGAGCCAATTTTAAAAACGTGCAGTCTTGTAGAACATTTCTCTCCCAATGCATAAACAGTTGTAATCCAAGAATAAAAATACATAAAAATCAATAGAAATCTGCAATTAAATTATTAATTTCTCAAATCTTGAGCCGCCCTTCCAGCTTACAGATAGATCCCGCGAATACCAGATTCTCCAAAGTCTCTCTCATTTTGGGATTGTCTAAATGTTCAAAATGGATTTCCGAACCGAGCCTGGCAAATTCTCAAACGACACTATACAAACTTAAGCTCCAAAAGAATTGAGAATATATTTAAATAAATTATTACATATATAGTCCTTTGCTTCTTAAATCGTTCTTTGCCTTAAGCAAAAAAGCGTACAGATAGCCATTGTTATTTTATGACGGTATACTAACTTCTCATCAAAAATAATATCGAAATATGTTACTTCGTCAAAGCCTCATCAATATGATCTCCTAATTCCTTCACTTCAGAATCATCCAATTCACCCCATAGTTGCTTCCAAACATTACTATCTTTGCGGATTTGGGTAATCCTATTCCCGTTTAAATAACAAACATAGGTATCAGCATCATCCGTAGACGAATCTATCTCAACGTTAATGGCTTGCACTTCGCCGTTTTTTTGAAGCGAAACTGAAAAATTGTTAGTTTGCATATTTTTAGTTTTTAAAGGGTTTATATTATATCTCCCCCAAAAATGCTACCACAACCGAAAAAAGTAATTTGGTTGAAGATATTATCAAAGATTTTCAGTATTCAGATGTATAATTTGTAGCTATTTGATTAAACCCACTCAACTTATAGCTAAAATAAAAATATGGATCCTACGCCTCTAGTTGTCATAAAAAGGCGTTCTCATCAATAAATGCCTACTTTACTGGCAACCTGCGGCGCTGAAGGCCTGATCAAGGAATCGACAACTTAAATGGAAACGGTGACACATCATTTTATGATCTGCCACCGTTTCCATTTATCTCCATTCTTTCAAGCTATAAAGCCCGGCGTTACCAGTAGTTTCGGGCGCGCCGACTTTGCAGAAGTATTCCCTGGATTAAAGTTTAATATTTGATGAAACTAAGTTTAGTATTACCTATTATACCATAATAAACGCCAGCATTCAGATTTCTGATATCTATTTTATTGTCTCCAACCTGCAGCTGTTCCGCTTTGATTATTTTGCCTGCGGCGTCATAAATCGCAAATTTGCCCGCAACTTTGATTTGGACATGGATAAAATTTCTGGCCGGATTAGGTGAAAGTATGACTGCGGTAAGCGTTGAAGAATTATTGACGGTAACTACATGACTATAGGAGTGACTTTCATCTTGATTCTTTAGTTTTAAACGATAAAAAGCAATATTTTCAGTTTGTGGAATAGTAAATTGATAGGTCTGGTTACTCCCTTTAGCTTCCACTGAACCAACTTTAATATATCTGGTACCATCCGTGCTTTTTTCAATTTCATACCCTTCGAAGGCCGTTTCCACTCCACTTTCCCAATCTAACCGGGCAACACCGTTATTTAGCTTTCCGGTAAAGGCTTTTAAATCTACTGGAAGTGCCCACTGCGTTGTATTAAGATAAACTGAAACACTGGCTGTTGAAGCATCCATAATGGCCAAATCGGGTTTGCCGTCTCTATTAAAATCTTCACTTATCGCTGACCACGGAAAAGGGGTACTTATCGCACTTTGCAGTGTAAAATTACCCGCCGATGCCCCATTATTTACATAGATAGCCGTGCTACTGCCCTGTATGTCTCCTGCAGTCAAATCGTTATAGCCATCACCATCAAAATCATTTAAGATAACAGCACCGGCGTAGGTACCCGAAATAAAATTCGAAATTGGGGTAAAGCCACCCGAACCATTGTTCTCAAAAAGGTAAACCAATGCATTGTTTCCTGTGGAATTAGGAACGCATGCTGCAATATCTGGCTTTCCGTCACCGTTAATATCATTCACCGCAATACTATAAGAAGCGGACCCTACATTATAGCTGTCTGACAAAGGAAAATTCCCGGCACCATCATTTTTAAATACTTTTAGAATATTTAAATTGCCCTGACTCGCATACTGATTGCATAACACAATATCATCATATCCATTTCCATCAACGTCTTTAACTACAATATCAAACGGAGTTTCGCCTGAAAGCACAGTACCAGCGATGGAAAATACACCTTGGCCATCATTTTGAAGTAAGGATATGTCGGCCATTCCGCCAATAACCAGATCCATGTTGCCATCCTTATTATAATCGATGGCCTCCATATCCGCAGAAGGTGATACACCCGGATAAGTTGTTTTTGTAAAAGTACCGGGATTGGCACTGTTATTTAAAAAGATATTTAATTCAGGTGCTCCCGCAGTGCCCGCACCGGCAGCAAGATCATCTAGATGATCGTTATTAAAATCTCCAACCGCAAATGAAGCGCTAGTGGATGCACTTGTAATGATTTGCACCGGTCCGAACGTTCCAGTCCCCGTATTAAGTAAGATACCAATTGAATTATCTGCGGCCATAACACAGGCGATATCCTTAAACCCATCATTATTAAAATCCCCTGATTTAACCGTTCCAAATCCGACTGCTGTCCCGACAGTATAATTTGAAGGACTTGCAAAACTAATCTGTGCACAAATACTTCCTGAATAAAAAACAATAAAAATCACTGCAAAAAAAAGTAAAAGTCTTTTCATTTTCCGATGTTTTAATATTTAAATTTTTGATGAAATGCTGCAAATTGGTTCTTGCTATCCTCCAATATTCAAAATCCTGGTTATTATTATGGTGAATCCAATCCAAACAGTGACGGTTATTCAATGGTGGCGTTGGTGTTCATTTGATTTCTCTGTTACAAAAAAGTTTGGAATATGCATTATATTTTTCTGCAGGATAATTTGTGGTATAGGGTGTTCATAAAAGGGGTTAGAATAATAGAAAGTAACCTTTAACCGGATAAAAATTATATTTCTAAAATGAAATCTGCGCAGCATATCCTAATTCTTAAGAACCGACAAAGAGATCAGTTTGGCTGACTAGACTCATATAATGAACAAAGTTAATAAAATTGTGATAATCCTCCATATTTATTATATATTCCCTTAAGGATTTCAACCCGAGATGAACTGCCTCAATATCATTGGCAGACAAACACAATTACTAAATTTTGGCTAGGATATTGCTTTACAGTTTGAATTGAGCCCACTAAACAGGATAACCCCCCAGAAAACCCTCAATGTAAGTGATCAGTCAATATTTTTTAACTTCGAATTTGGCCTTTCTTACAAAAGCTCTAACAGTAATATGAGGTTGCAGGTTCTCCATGTGGTAGGTTTGATATAACGGAATCATTATTAAATAATAAAATCACCTTTATGAAATTCACTTTGAGATTAAACGAAATGATGAAAAAATGTTTAACTTTTTGCTTTATCGCTTTTAGTATGTGTGTCTTAAGTTTCTCAACCAAGGCAACTGCACAAAATACAGTGCCACAACAAAAGGTCAAAACGGATTATTCAGACAGTCAGTTAAAAGCATTTTTGGATGTAAACAAAAAACTACAGCCACTACAGCAATCCACTCAACAAAATATGCAAAAGTCTATCGAATCTTCCGGTTTGACCCTCGATCGATTTAAAGAAATTGCTAAAGGGCAACAAGAAGGAAAAAAGGATCAACTTTCTGCTGATGAAAACACAGCGTTTAATAAGGCCGCCGAAGAAATAATGAAACAAAGAGAAAAATCAGATTCACAAATGGTCGCCGTCATACAAAAAGAGGGAATGGATATCGAAACATTTCAAGGGATTGCCATGGCTTATCAGCAGAGTCCAGAAATCCAACAGAAAATAAATAAGTTGATAGGTTTAAAAGATGAGAAAGCAGAAGCTCCTAGTAAATAAATACTAATTCTGTGATAGCGTGGACTTTGTGTATTTCGCAATATCCTATAGAGAATTCCCTGAATTCTCTATAGGATATTTTAATGTAATCGCCATGGCAATGGGCATATATTACGCGTTTAAAACCTTTTTAGCATATGCCAAACACTTTTTGACCTCTTGAACAGCGTCAGAGCCTTGTGGAATCTTATATTCCAGTTCAATTGTGGCAGGGAATTTATATTTATTTGTCTTTAATAAGTTGAGTATTTCTTTAATAGGTGTGTCCCCTTCGCCCCAAGGCATATTATCTCCACCATCGGCCTTGGTCTTGCGATCCTTAATATGAAGTGATGTAATGCGACCATGTTTATTTTTGATCAAAGCCAATAAACTTTCAGCTGTATTGCCATTTCCGGAAGCAATATAATGGCCACAATCCAGATTCATTGTATTATAGGGCGACTGGCTTAAAGCAGTGTCCCAGGCTGTATCCGTTGCCTGGAGGTGTGCATGGTAACCTACATATAATTTATGCTTTTGACCAAATTTGCCTAATCGGTCTGACTGTGCTGGATCTCTGGGAAGTTCAACTGTTACGGCATCCGCACCTAGTGCTTTGGTAGCCCGCATAGCATAATCAATTTCAGCGTCTGTATTTCCTTTATCCATTGCATTAGGTTTAAAAGCATAAATCTTTATACCGGCCTTATGGAACATTTCTTTTACTTCTTCGAATTTTTGCATTCCGACAGAAGCTCGCCAAGCTGCCACTTCTTTCGAATCAGAAGGTTTACCGGCGTAATCTTCCACCGCATCCCCCATTAATTCAATTGCGCTTATTCCGCTATCAACCACATATTTTAATATTTGCATAATATCGCCTGGCATGTCCCGATATGAATAGGTGATAACACCAATTTGTACGCCGTGAATCTTAGAGTTTGGCCGATCCGGCAACCACAATGAACCGGCATTGACATAGGCACTTGCTGTCAAAACACCCAAAGAGGCCATTATACTTTTTTTCAAAAATTCACGGCGGGGGAGATTATTTTCCTCGTTATTTTTTAAAGACATAACGTGTTTATATTAAAATTGTCTTATAAAAATAGTTAAGATATGTCAAACCGACAAAAATTTATTGGAATGAATTTAATGCTATAGTGCGGCTTAGTTATAAATATTTGATGCAAACAGCCCGTGGCAAGACCCAACCTAACGACGCATAAAACAATTAGCCTTTTTAAAAAGGTGCATTTCGATTACCGACCTTGTTACAGCCAGTTCTAATAAACCGAACCATGATCTCCAATCTGCCACAGCGGAAATGTAAACTTATAAGTTAAAGTCATATGACAAGAATATGAATTTTATAACCATTAATATTCGTGCGGACCTTCATTTCAAATATCCGGATTTTTCAACACACCTCACTAACTTCAACTGAACAGATAACTAGGAGCCAATTACTTTAAGTTTAGATAAAAGAAAAATAATTATTAGTTTCTTGTTGTTTCAAAGGGCATATCAATGCATCAGACAGAAAGCAAGAGTTCTGAGTGTACTCAAAGTAAAAAAGCTCATTCGAAATATAATTGTGATACCGGAATTCTACGACATATTCTTGAAATTCATATCCTCGGGGCATTCTCAATTCTGACTCCGATTGAATCACCCTCAAGCCGTATTCTGTAAATCGGTTGCTGCAAACAGTTTTTCCTCCACCTTGAAGAATGGTTACAAAAATTTCCACCACGGGTTCTCTCATCTTGCAAAGTTCCTGATTATTCACCTATCCAACATCGCTATAATACATCTTTCAGCTTCAGCTTTGAGAACTTCGGAAAGCAGATCCAGGCTGTCAAAAAAAAGAAGTAAGCGGTGTGGTTTAATTTTCTTTCAGATTGATACCTCAAAACTTTCTTACTAAAGGCCCAGTAGACTTGACCTTTTTGACATTAATCGGACCATCTGCAATTAAGAATAAATGATCCCTTTAAGTAGACAAGACAAAATTGCATCATCGAAAAAATCGAAGTATTATAAGTAGGTTAGTTATAGAGTCAATGACTATGTTATCATGTGGATAAAAAATATCATATTTTATGCCATAATCAGCCTATATGGATAACCAACCAGGATAATTAATGCGTAAGCCCTAACTAAAAGGTAGAATATTTAACTGATATCAAATGATTGCTTACTTTTATATGGGCAATTGTTATTCTTGAAACAGTAAATCAATTAAGAACGGCGTTTGACCAAGAATACAAAACAGTTGCTCAATTAATCAACAAGTAAAATGACAGAAATAACTGAAATCATTCAAAAATTGATCAAGTTCCGCGATGAGCGGGACTGGCAGCAGTTTCATAACTCAAAAGATCTATCGCTTGCTATTTCTATAGAAGCCGCTGAACTGCTTGAGCTGTTTTTATGGAAGGGTAACGAGAACGTGGATATTGCAAAATTAAAGGATGAATTAGCCGACATTTTATCCTTTTGCTTTCTGCTTGCAGAAAAACATAAGTTATCCATACCTGATATTATGAAAGACAAGATTGCCAAGAACGGGCTTAGATATCCCGCTTCTAAATCAAAAGGCAACGCTAAAAAGTACACCGAGTTATGATCGTTTACAAAAAGTCAAAAGGTGAATTCCTTAAAGACATCGACGACTTTATTATAGAAGATATTATAAAAGATGAAGTACTCAAAAGGCTTCACCGTAAGGTAGGGGAAAGCGAATATCGCTCCTGGAAATCTTCTTTACCCTACATGGGTAGTGTTCTACGGTCAGACATCATTCCTGATGATGCTGGAATTGCAATAGAATATAACATCCCTCAAACCGGCAGCAGAATTGATTTTATTGTATCCGGTCAGGATATTGAGGGAATTGAATATGCTATATTAATCGAACTAAAGCAATGGGATAAAATTAACATCACAGCAAAAGATGCAATGGTAAATGTTCGTTTTGAGCACGGATTGAAAGATACCGTTCATCCCAGTTACCAGGCCTGGTCATATTCTACGATGATGTACGGCTTTAACGAAACCGTCTACACGGAAAATATTCAGTTAAAACCATGTGCCTATCTCCATAATTGCAAAGATCTTTCAGTTATACGGAATCCTTTTTATAGTGATTATATCGCCAAAGCACCCTTATTTTGTCAGGAAGATAAAATCAAATTACGAGAGTTTATCGCATCATTTGTGAAATATGGCGATAAACGTGATCTTATTTTCAGGATTGAAAAAGGAAGAATTAGGCCCTCAAAAGCACTAGCTGACAGCATTGCTTCGATGTTAAAAGGAAACGAAGAGTTTGTCATGATTGACGAACAAAAGGTTATTTTAGAAGAGGTTCTCGCCATTGCCACTAATTCCATGGCCTCTAAAAAGAATGTAATTATCATCAAAGGTGGCCCAGGCACCGGAAAATCCGTTGTTGCTATCAACCTCTTGGCCAAAGTTGCAAAAAAAGGACTTGTGCCAGTTTATATCTCTCGAAATTCCGCGCCAAGAGTCGTTTATGAAAATAAACTTACCGGTTCATTTAAAAAAAGCCATCTCTCAAATCTATTTAAAGGCTCCGGAACTTTTACCGAGACGCCAGCTAACGCATTTGATTTATTGATCGTCGATGAGGCCCACCGCCTAAATGAAAAATCCGGCATGTTTAAAAAAGGTGACAATCAGGTAAAGGAAATTATCAATAGCTCGATATGTTCGGTGTTTTTCCTTGACGAAGACCAAAAAGTTACGTTACTTGATATTGGCTCTGATGAGGAAATAAGAAAGTGGGCAACATTTTATAACGCCAACATTACCGCAATGGAACTCACCTCTCAATTTCGTTGTGGCGGGTCCGATGGATATATGGCCTGGTTAGACAATGCATTGCAAATTAGGGAGACTGCAAATGTCGTTTTAGAACCGGGTGAATATGATTTCCGAATCTTTGATAATCCAAATAAATTGCGAGACATCATTTATGAAAAAAATAAAGAACGTAACAAAGCACGCCTCTTAGCTGGGATTTGCTGGAAATGGATCAGCAAGAAAGATACAAGCTTAATGGATATCACCATTCCCGAGCACAACTTTGCTATGCGATGGAATTTAGGGAGTGATGGGATGCTTTGGATCATGAACCCCGAGTCTGTAAGTGAAGTGGGTTGCATCCATACGAGCCAGGGGTTGGAAGTGGACTATGTTGGCGTAATCATCGGGCCCGATTTTGTTATCAGGAATGGGGAGGCGATCACGGACGCCTTCAAAAGAGCAAGCGATGACTCCGCAACATTTGGCAAAAAGGAGAGAATGAAATCAAATCCAATCGAAACAAAAGCATTACTGGATCAAATAATAAAAAACACATACCGTACCTTAATGTCCAGAGGAATGAAAGGTTGTTATGTATATTTTGTAGATAAGGAAACAGAGCAATATTTCAAATCCCTCGTAAAAAAGTCTTGCTGATTAATTACATACTATCTGTTAATCGTATATATTTGTGCGTCAGCAGCAAACATTTCGATAGTCCCACAATAGGAAAATGACATTTACAACTCATTCAACAACCTCAAAAGACGGAACAAAAATCGGTTATCGGCAAATCGGAAATGGCCAAGGGCTTATCATTTGTCACGGAGGTGGACGAATTTCACAAAACTATGAGAGTCTTGCCATTGCCTTGTCAGACAGCTTTAAGGTATATATACCAGATCGAAGAGGCAGAGGGCTAAGTGAAGCGGAAGGCGAGAATTATGACATTCATAAAGCAACCGAAGATTTAATAGCTGTTATCCAAACGACATCTGCTGATTTCATTTTTGGACACAGTGCAGGCGCAATGATCGCTCTTGAAACGATGCTCACACACCCTGTTAAAAGGCTTGCTGTATATGAACTGCCTATCTCAATTAATCATTCATTCCCATTGACTTGGCTGACCGGCTTTCAAATAGCCATACAAAAAGGAAAGCGAAAAAAAGCAATGGCTATTTCTCTTAAAGGATTAAACATAGTGGAAGGAATAGGGAAAATGCCGGTTTGGGTTATAAATCTTTTACTCAATGTTCTTTCATTATTTGAAAGAAAAAAAGACAAAGGGACACGAATGGTAGATTTAATTCCGACACTAACCGCGGATATAAAAATGATTGCGGAGCTCGATTCTACAATAGAACAATATCAACAAATTAATATTCCTGTAAGTTTAATGGCAGGTTCAAAAAGCCCAAAATATTTTCATCACGGGCTACAAATTTTGAACAAAAATTTAAAACAGTCAGATATTATAATCTTTGACAATCTCGACCATAATTCACCCGAAGGAAAAAACATTCAAATAGTCGAGCAATTAAAAAAATATTTTGCAAGCAGTTTTCCAAAAGCGGCTGCAAACGTCTTGGACTAAAAGGTATGTACTAAATCTGGAGCGTCGACATGATTGAAGGTGTTTTGTCAGGAATTGTAAAACTGAGCTTCAAAAAAGTTTCATCCTTACCCTCAGTATTCATTACGACAGTATTTCTTTCCCAGTATTTCATTACCAACCATAATCACCAATACTGACAATTATAGCCCAACAGATAAAGGGGCGAATTCAATTTAGTTCTTTCAAGTATGGAGGATAATGTTTTAATAGTTGACAGTAACGCAATTGGCTATTTGACAAAATAGACTTTTAATAAGACATATTCAAAACCAATCGTAAAACAAGCTGACGGGGAGAATTTAGCTGAATATTTGCGTCACCTGGGACCATTACATGATGTTTCGGTCCATGATATCTTTTTGAAGACCCTCCAGCAAAACAACGCATAAATAGAAGAGATTGATAAGGTGGTTCCAATATTGTATCCTTGCAAATTGATAAGAATTTAGCGTTTTTCGCTCTCAAACTTATTGGCTTCAATATTCACCTGATCATCTGACAAATGACTCCCTGAATTGATCAATACTTTATATTTGAATACCACAGAAGATCCCGCCTTTAATTTAAAATTCAGTGCTTCTACCCCCTTACTGAATACCTTTTGTCCGAAAGGGTTAGCGGCAAATAATCCGTAACCACGGGCATGCCAATAAGTCGGATATCCGACGTTGTTTGAATGATCCAGCATCACTATCGACACAGGTTTTCCGCCGAGCTTCCCGTTCAGGTTCACCCACCTTGCCCTTGTTCCCCATACTCCGTCCCCTTCTTTTCCTTCACTGCTTCGGTATAATCCTGTTTCTATCTCAGCAGTATGCTCTCGAACACCTGAAACGACCCCACCTGCATCCGTAACTTTTTCAGGAATATCAGAAGGTTGTTCTAGTTCGCGCGTTAAACGAAGACCGATTAAACCATCCTTGGTATCCGTGAAAGATACATCCTCCTTTAAAGCGGTTAATTTTACAACCATTTCAATTGAGCGCATTGCTCCAATTCCTGCAAAAATATACCTAGTATCCTGTTTTAGGAGTTTAGTTCCGTCTGGCTTATCCCAATACGCAGTTACATTCAGTTCCGCTTTTTTGTTATTAGCGGTCATCTTGTCCACCGAAAAATGCCTAATCGTACCGTATTTATTCTTTTTCGAGGCAGGAATACTGGATGAATTATTCCAAAAATCTAATCCGTTTACATTCTCATAATTAAACCACAGTCCTATATGGTGGGGATGATCCACGTGTTCACCTGCACGAGGCACAAGGGGCCACCCTCTGGTAATCAATGCGCCATCGGCACTTCGAATAGGGTAGAGAACAGGCTTCATTAAACTATCAGGATAGATATAAGAGGTGAAAGGTTTACCATCTATTGCAATATCCACGCGTCTTTCTGCCTTATTTTGGGTGATCGTAAAGCGGGTGTCTTGCCCGTAGCCAGTCCTTGCTAATCCCATTACTAGCAATAGA
>DATJDF010000280.1:0-11758 GCA_035497555.1 Arachidicoccus sp.
TTTGCCAGGTTTCTGACAGCACAACCTCCTACGGTTCTTATTCCGGAGCCGTTCCAAATGAGAAGATCACCTGGGGGAAATTAGATATACACACGCCGAAGTTTATCGTGGAAAGTGATGCTACTATTGTGGCACCGCTTATTTTTGCCTGGATTCTCGGGCAGTAGCATTATTGCAGTAATTATGAAAATAATTGATTGGGAATCCGTCCGCACTGTATAGGTGCGGACGGATTTTTATCAGGTATCATATTCTTTATCGGAAATAATAGAAACGAGGGAAGTTTATGAAAGTTGATGGTCAGTTCAGGTTTAGTCAGTAACTTTAGTGAAATCAATTTAAACCTTATGTATGTAACCGTACAGTTTATAATTCTTGAAATCCTGCTGGGTCTGATCTTCCTGTTTGTACTTTATTTTATGTTGCGGGAAGTCCTGAAAAAGATATTACGTAAAGAGTTGCAGGAATTAAAGAGTAATCTTGATGTTATTGCCAACTACTTAGTCAACCAGGCCCAGGAAGAGGAAGAAGAGGAGATCGAACAGGCACCTGTGAGCGCGAACCCGCCCAATGTTCAGGAAGTATCACCCGAGAAATTGCAATTAGGCCCGGTGGATATTGCCAGTGAATTTGTGACGCTAAAAAATGCTAACCGTATTAAGGCCTATAACTTAAGGGTACAGAAAATATGGGAACTGTATAAACAAAAAAAGATCAATATCCGTCAGTATAATGAAGAACTGGCACGCCTTAAAAAAGAATTTGGAATTAGCCCGGACGAAGATGCGCCAAAAACTGAGGTTGTAAGACCTGGTCAGACGCCGGCGCCTACAGCGCCAAAACCTCATAATAATCCACCCGGCAAAGAGGATCCCCAAAAACAGCTTCCAACTAAACCAATCCCGGATAAACAGACACCAAATAAACAACTTCCGGAAAAACAACTTCCAGTCAAACAGCCTCCTGAACAGCCGGCACCGGAAAAAAAAGAACCTGTCAAACAGGAGCCCGTACAACCGGACCCGAATGAAAAGGCTGCAGCCAGAGCGGAAGGAGCCGGTCCGGAGCATGGCGGTTTAGAAGATCCAGAAAAAAGATAAAACCGGCAGAAAAAACAGGGGCTTCGAAAAAAGACGCAAAATGAAAGTCAGGATAGTAAATATACGCTGAGATACTATGAGGCTCTTCTACCCTGTTTTTGGAGGGCTGAAGGTTTAATAAGGCTATGTTCACGCCTATACTGAGTTATTAGAATGAGCGTTTGTTTGTATGGATAAGTATTAGTAAAAACTTACCAATAGTTTTTCTTAATTTTACGCCCAATTTCAATTAAAATTTAGTTCAATGAGTGAAAGCGTACATTGTTTGATTATTGGTTCTGGTCCAGCTGGTTATACAGCGGCTATTTATGCAGCCCGTGCTAATATGAAACCGGTATTATATCAGGGTATACAGCCCGGCGGCCAACTGACTATTACAACTGAAGTAGAAAACTACCCAGGTTATCCTACAGGTGTGCAGGGTCCGGATATGATGGTAGATTTTGAAAACCAGGCGAAAAAAATGGGTACCGATATCCGTTACGGACTCGCCACTAAGGTAGATTTTACCGGCCCGAAACATCGGGTACAAATAGATGAAAAGGATTGGATTGAAGCAGATACCGTAATTATTTCAACGGGGGCTTCTGCCAAATGGTTGAATCTGGAAAGTGAACAAAGGCTGAATGGTTATGGCGTCAGTGCCTGTGCCGTCTGTGACGGTTTTTTCTTCAAAGGCAAGGAAGTGGCTATTGTAGGTGCTGGTGATACAGCCTGCGAGGAAGCCGTTTACCTTTCTAAACTGGCTGCTACTGTTCACATGATTGTGCGCAAGGGAGAGGATGGTATGCGTGCCAGTAAAGTAATGCAGGATAGAGTCAAAAATACAGCCAATATCAAAATATACTGGGACAGCGAGACAGAGGAAGTGCTGGGTGAGCAAAAAGTAAATGCCGTCCGCATTAAGAACATACATAATGGTAGCACCAAGGAAATTCCTGTCAGCGCCTTTTTTGTTGCTATCGGTCATCATCCTAATAGCGGCATCTTCAGTGATTGGTTAGAGCTGGATGAAGCGGGTTACATTAAAACAAGACCCGGAACTTCAAAGACAAATATTGAAGGTGTTTTTGCAGCTGGAGATGTACAGGATAAGATTTACCGCCAGGCAGTAACAGCCGCAGGCAGTGGTTGTATGGCTGCGCTGGATGCAGAGCGTTACCTGACAGAAAAAGGACTCGCCTAAAAGCTGGCAGTGGTGATACGAATTTATTAAAAGTAGCAAGCATGGGCGTTTTAGGGCGCTGACTTGCTGCTTTTCTTGCTTTTATAACGTAAATTCATTTCCTTTTAAAATGTAATTATTTGTCCTTATGCTCAAAATAGAATTACTGAATCTATGGTTTAGAGCCCGCCACGGCTTGTACGAAGAAGAAAAGGTATTGGGGGGTGATTTCAAACTCGATGTTGAACTCTATTATCTTCCCAGAACGATCCCGCGTCATATTCATGAAACCATTGATTATTCCGAGGTATATGCCCTGATCCAGCGCCATATGGCTAAACCGGAACCTTTACTAGAAACCCTGGTTATAACAATAGGTGACGATATATTACGCAGTTTTGCCCTTGCGGAGGAAGTCAATATTTCTATCAGGAAGATAAATCCACCCATTATTGGCTTTACAGGATCCATGAGCGTTTCTTACCGTCAGCGCAGCGGCGGTATTAGTGGAACGGATAAGGATAACTCAATTGATAAATAATAGTCCCGAAGTACTCAGATAGCGTGTAAACTAAAAGCCGCCCAGGGAAAAATTCCATGAGCGGCTTTTAGTTTACATAAATGAGGGCAATTGTTCATTCGTTGCCCTACACAGGGTCTGCTGATCTATTTGAAATCCTCGGCACTGACACCTTCGTTAAGTTTAAAGTCAGTGTAGACCATCTCCAGCACTTGCTCGCCAGCTGCAGAGCTGACGGTTAGTGTCTGGTTATAGGGTAATAAGACATCTCCTACTTTTTTATAATCGCTGTAAGCGGATCGCATGGTCATTGTCTGACCGTTACTGGTTACGGTTGATTCGGACTGCACTAATAGTCCTGATTTGACATCATAATACTCCACCGATTTATTACCCGAAGCACCGGTAACAGAAAGCTGGTAAGCATCGCTGCCATTTATTTTAGTGGTTTTGCCGGTCGCTAACTTGTAACTGCCGTCCTGGTAAAATGCCTGTTCAAAAACGCCTTTCATATCACCATACTTTTTTATTTCATCCGAACCGGGTTCAAACGCTTTTTTCTGCCCCATTTGCTCCTGATATCCTGCCTTACCGTCAAATACAGATTTACTGACGACCTTTCCATTCATAGACATTTCCATAAGTTCCAGATTCGGGGCCATTTTCTTTGTGATAAACGGAATTTCCATGGTCTGGATCTTCATGTTACCTGTCCCGGCAATTGATTTTATTTTTGCGAGATGCTCTTTTCCACCAATGGCACTCAAGTAATGGTTAATAATGGTTTCTGCTGAAGCAGTAGGTCCCTGATTGATATCTGATACAAGGACCGGATTGGCATCATTATCATATAATTTAACCGGGAAGCCCAGTTTTTTAAGGCCTGGTAAGATGGAATCTGCTTTACCGGCAATCACGATGCGGGTATTGTCATGATTGAAGTATTTACCAGCGACACGCTGCACATCGGCCGCCGTAACCGCATTAATTTTCTGAAGGTAATTTCTGTAATAATCTTCAGGCAAATTATAGATCATGATGTTTCTTGCAAAACCGGCGATACGGCTGGGGTTCTCTGTTCCTAAAGCAAAATTACCATTAAAAACAGCCTTTGTATCTTTTAATAAATCTTCACTGACCTTTTCACTCCGGAGTTTTTGGATATTGTCTAGTAACAGCAAAACAGAGCTGTCTGTAACGGCATTACGTACCGACGCAGATGCATTGAACCGGGTCTGGTGTATCCCTCCTGCAATTGAGGAATAGGCTCCATAAGTATAACCGTGCTTTTCCCTCAGGTCCTTGAAGAGATAAGCATCTGCCCCACCGCCCAGTATTTGGTTGGCGATCAGCGCAGCAAAATAATCTTTGCTGTCCAGGGGCAAGGATATAACGTTGGTGACATTAATAACGGACTGTACAGCCGTAGGTACATCTACCAGGTCAATTTCTGTTTTAGCCGGGTTGTCTACCGGTAGCACCTTGGCGACCGTTACTGACGCCCCCTTCCAATTCGCAAAATATTTCTCAGCCAGCTTTTGTGCTTCTTTAGGTTGTATATCCCCTACGATGGTCAGATAGCCACTGGAAGGTGTAATATATTTGTTATAATAGGATTTTACATCAGCAAGCTGGATACTTTTTATACTGGCGCTGGTTTCAAATTCTCCAAGCGGGCTGGTTTTGCCATATGCCAGGGCACCGGTCACATTTTGCGCAATAGTATTGATGGATTTTTCCGCAATCTTAAGACCGGAAAGTGACTGTGATTTTAACTTATCAAATGCCGCCTGCTGCATTGCCGGGTTTTGTAAACCATCGGCCAGCAAGGATAAGCCTTTTTCAAAATAACGGTTAAGCGCAGATATATATCCACCACTACTGTTTAAATTAATAGAGGTACCGTCCTGTTCGGCTGCCTGATCAAATGCGGCCTTGGACATCGTCTGGGTACCTTCATTCAGCATACCACCCATCAGATTCATGACACCGGCCTTCTCTCCTTCTTTAATAGGGCCAGTATAAACAAAATAGGAAGCGCTGATACTTGGAACTTTATGGTTTTCAACCACCAGTACTTTTATCCCGTTTTTTAATTGGAATACGGCCGGATTATCCAGTTTGATTTCTGGAGCTGGACCGGGTTTGGGTGGGTGTGTACGATTGATCGTTTGTGCAAAGCTGCCGGAGACCAGTAGGGCACTGGCTGCTAATAATATTATTTTTCGCATGATTAATTTCTTTAAGGAATTAGGAAAATGATCCATTGAATCTATTATTTGCCTTTAGGTAAATAATATAATACCACCCGTTGATTTGGGTTCAGGAATTTTCGGGCAACATCCCGGATTTCTTCCCTGGTGACCGAGCGGATTTCCTGTAATTCCTCGTTGATATGATTGGTATTCTTATTAAAGAAGGTATAACCGTTGGCCAGATTTTCTGCAATACCTAAATCCTTATTGTTGGCCTGCACAAAACGCATTTCTGCCTGATTGAGCAGTTTTTGATAATCTTTCTCACTTATCAGGTTGTTTTGCAGGTCCTCGATATTGGCATTGATATCCGTTAACAAACTGTCCAGGCTGGTATTGCCATTGGGCAGAGCAAACGTCAGATATGCACCATAATCCTCCAGTGCGTAATTAAAGGAGACCACTTCCAGTGCGGTCTTTTTTTCGTCGACCAGCTCTTTATATAATCTGGAACTGGCACCACCGGATAATATAGAAGAGATCATATCTAATACAACCGCATCATGCGTGTTTTCTGCAGGTGTCCTGTAAGCTGTTATAATCCCGGGCAACTGAATGTTCGCATCGTAGGCCGTGTCGACAATCTCTTTGGTTATCGGTGCTTCCTGGATAGCTGGCTGAGTTACTTTAGGGCCGCCGGGAATGGCAGCAAAATAATCCCCGATCCATGTTTTCGCAGAATCCAGGTTAATATCACCAGCAATACTCAAAACAGCGTTACCGGGAACATAGAATTTTTTGAAAAAATCCTGAAACTGCGTCAGCTTTGCCCGGTTAATATCTTCCATGGAGCCGATAGGCACCCAGCGATAAGGATGCTTGACGAACAAGCGCTTAAATACCTCTTCCAGTAAATGGCCGTAAGGTCGGTTGTCCACGTTCATTCTTTTTTCCTCCTTGACCACTTCTCTTTGGGTATTTACGCCGATTTCATTAATTACAGGGTGCATCATGCGTTCGCTTTCCAGCCACAGACCCAATTTAAACTGGTTGGAAGGGAACTCTTCATAATAGAAAGTACGGTCCTGGGTGGTGTTGGCATTATTAGAGCCCCCACCTGCGGAAACAATCTTCATAAAATCACCCCGCTTGATATTTTTACTCCCCTCAAACAGGAGATGTTCAAAGAAATGGGCAAAACCGGTAAGACCGGTTGTTTCATTTTTTGATCCGACATGGTACATGACCGAAACGGCCACAACAGGTGCTGATTTATCCTGGTGCAGGATAACGTGCAGTCCGTTATCGAGATCATATTCAGTAAATTTTACTTTTTGCGCAGAAACCGCCATCGATAAAAACAGGGCACCCGCAATCAAGCAACCACTTTTTGCATGTATACTCATAAGTGAATATTTTTTCGTTTGAATTGTCCGGCAATTTAATCATAAATCATTTGCCCGGTTGTATTTTATGCTGAATGGAAGTTTATATTGATAAATGGGGGTTTAACTCTTTATAGCATAGTCAATTAATGGAGTAATAACCGTTGAGAGATCAGCCATTATGAAAAGCGCCCCCCTGGAATCTCCGGGAAGGCGCTTGGTTTGAATATTCAGCAAAAACTATCTCCATAAAGGGGGGATGTCAAGAACCGCAGGCCTCACAACTGCCATCCAGTGGACAGGCCCCTCCAGCCAGGGCATTGAGGTCGACATCGTTTTGAGGCGTAGGTTCTTTAAATGTGGCCATTGCCTGGGCAGCTGTGACAACGGCTGACTGTACTGCAGGCACGGGCACAACAGGAATGTCCTGTTGTTGTGTTACCGGTGTTTTCTGCTCTTCTGCCTGTTTTTTAACCGTAAACTGAACTGCCTGTGATGCTGCCTGTGTTCTCAGATAATACATACCCGTTTTCAGGCCTTTTTTCCAGCCGTAGAAATGCATACTGGTTAGTTTGGCTTTGGTGGGTGACTGAACAAATAAGTTCAGCGACTGCGACTGACAGATAAAGGCACCGCGATCGGCTGCCATGTCGATCAGATTACGCTGTTTGATTTCCCAGACGGTTTTGTATAACGTTTTAATTTCTTCCGGTATCTCCGGGATGGCTTGTATAGATCCATTGGCAGACATGATTTTATTTTTCATGCCTTCATTCCAAAGACCCAGCTCCACCAGGTCTTTCAGCAGATACTTATTAACAATCACAAATTCACCTGAGAGCACACGCCGGACATAGAGGTTAGAAGTAAAGGGTTCGAAACACTCATTGTTACCCAGGATCTGTGAAGTCGAGGCAGTTGGCATGGGCGCTACCAACAAAGAGTTGCGCACACCATGGATTTTGATTTCTGCCTGCAGACTTTGCCAGTCCCAGCGGTTGGTTGGAATCACATTCCAGAAATCAAACTGGAACATGCCACGGGACAGTGGGGAGCCTTCAAATGTCTCGTAGGCGCCTTCCTGGCTGGCCAAATCCTTTGAAGCCACCATGGCGGCATAATAAATGGTCTCGAAAATTTCCTTATTCAGCTTTTTAGCTTCTTCACTTTCAAATGGCAGACGTAACAGCACAAAAGTATCTGCTAACCCCTGGACCCCTATACCAATTGGCCGGTGACGCAGGTTACTTTTCTGCGCTTCATAGACCGGGTAATAGTTCCGGTCGATAATCCGGTTGAGGTTGACGGTTGCCTGGTAAGTTACTTCGTATAATTTCTGGTGATCAAATTCACCGTTTTGTACAAAACGTGGCAGGGCCAGTGAAGCCAGGTTACAAACAGCCACTTCGTCCGGTGCACAATATTCAATGATCTCAGTGCAGAGATTGGAATTTTTGATCGTTCCTAAATGCTGCTGGTTACTTTTGCGGTTGGCAGCATCCTTATAGAGTAAATAAGGTGTACCGGTTTCAATCTGTGCATCCAATACGGCAAACCAAAGATCCTGGGCCTTAACCACCTTACGGGCTTTGCCTTCCTTTTCATACTTCAGGTAAAGTGCTTCAAACGCCTCACCCCAACAATCAGACAGACCCGGGCATTCATGGGGGCACATTAGCGACCAGTCGCCACCCTCTTCTACGCGCTGCATAAAAAGATCGGGTATCCAGAGCGCATAAAACAGGTCCCGGGCACGCATTTCTTCCTTACCATGATTCTTACGCAGGTCAAGGAATTCAAAAACGTCCGGATGCCAGGGTTCCAAATACACCGCAAAAGCACCTTTTCTTTTGCCGCCGCCCTGGTCCACATAACGTGCTGTGTCATTAAAAACCTGCAGCATGGGGATAATCCCGTTGCTGGTACCATTTGTGCCGCTGATATAAGATCCGGTAGCCCGGACATTATGGATGCTTAAACCAATACCACCCGCTGACTGAGATATCCTGGCTGTCTGTTTAAGTGTGTCATAAATACCTTCAATACTGTCATCTTTCATGGTTAGAAGAAAACAGGAAGACATTTGTGGCTTCGGTGTACCCGCGTTAAATAAGGTCGGCGTTGCATGTGTAAACCATCTTTCGGATAATAAGTTATAGGTTTTAATAACGGCGTCAATATCATCGTGATGGATACCAACGGCGACACGCATGTACATATGCTGTGGTCTTTCTGCAATTTTGCCCGATAAACGCAGCAGATAAGAGCGTTCCAGAGTTTTGAATCCAAAATAATCAAAGGAAAAATCCCGGTCATAAATAATCGTAGAATCCAGCAGTGCTGCATTCTCCTTGACGATCCGGTATACTTCCTGATCGATAAGCGGACTATGCAGGCCTGTTTTGGGCTCCACGTATTCGTAGAGTTTCTTGACAGTCCCGGAAAAAGACTTGACCGTGTTCTTATGTAAATTACTGACAGCTATCCTTGAGGCCAGCAGGCTGTAATCCGGATGCAGCACGCTCAGAGATGCGGCTGTTTCCGCTGCAAGGTTATCGAGTTCTGTCGTCGTCACACCGTCATAAAGGCCTTCGATGACCTTCATGGCTACTTTTGTGGAATCCACAAATTCAGTGTTCAGACCGTAGCAGAGCTTTTGTACCCTTGCTGTAATTTTATCAAACTTTACGGCCTCCTGCCTGCCGCTTCTTTTTATTACAAACATAGAATTAAGTTTTTGGGTGTTAGGTTAATATTTTTAATGAGTAAGAAGCAATGATTAGAAGTCTTCATCAACGGAGAAAACGTCTTCGCCTTTTTGTGAACTGACACCGGATTTCTGGTAATCACCTACACGTTTTTCAAAGAAGTTGGTTTTCCCCTGCAGTGAAATCATTTCCATGAAATCAAATGGATTTTCCACGTTGTAAATAGGCTGATAGCCTAATTCAGTTATCCAGCGGTCAGCCACAAATTCAATATATTGTTTCATCAGATCGGAATTCATTCCAATGAGCCTTACGGGTAATGCTTCCGTTATAAATTCTTTTTCAATTGCTACTGCATCTTGGATAATATGTTGTACTTCTGCTTCCGACAACTGATTACGCAGCATTGAATATAGGAGGCAGGCAAATTCACAGTGCAGCCCTTCATCCCGGCTGATTAACTCATTGGAGAAAGTAAGACCGGGCATTAAGCCGCGTTTTTTCAACCAGAACAGGGAACAGAAACTTCCACTGAAGAAAATGCCTTCTACGGCTGCAAATGCGACCAGGCGTTCAGCAAAACTGCCATTTTCAATCCAGCGTAAGGCCCACTCCGCTTTTTTCTTAACCGCAGGGATGGTTTCAATGGCATGGAAGAAATTGTCCTTTTGCTTTGGGTCTTTGATATAGGTATCAATTAATAAGGCATAAGTCTCGGAATGGATATTTTCCATCATAATCTGGAAACCATAAAAACAACGCGCTTCCGGCAGTTGTACTTCACTCATGAAATTCACCGCCAGGTTTTCATTGACGATCCCATCACTTGCAGCAAAAAAAGCCAGAATATGAGAAATGAAGTGGCGCTCTCCCTCATTCATGCGTTCGTTCCAGTCTTTCAGATCAGAGCCCAGATCGATTTCCTCGGCAGTCCAGAAGCTAGCCTCATGCTGTTTATATTTTGCCCAGATTTTAGGATAATTGATCGGTAGGATGACAAAACGATCCTTGTTCTCCCTCAATAAAACTTCTTCTTCTATTTCCATAATAATTTCTTTTATATATAATAAAAATTGTTAGCCTAATTTTCTGGATTCAAGGCAAAACGACCCTTTATTCGCGCACAAAACACCCAAAACGAGGGTGTTTAAAATTGAATAAGATATTGAATTAATTGAAAGGGGCAGTTACGCCTCATTGAATCATAATGCAAGTTTACAACCTAGTTAGAGATAATCAGGTTGATACTTTTAAACACTATGTGGAAAGAATTGTTGAAATTGGCTGTAAGCATTTAGCGACACACCTTTGGTGATTTATCAAGATTTTCCGGGCGGACCTTAATAAAATTATTTGTCAGGGTCAGGTATTTTTTGTATTACCAAAGACTGTATGGCGAATAACTTTTATACGTATTAAATATACTATCTCAATTGATTTTAATGGGTCGTTGACTGGCATCAACAGCCACCATCGTAAATACTCCTTCTATGGCCTTTTCGCGCAAGTCTTCGTACATGTATTCCACATATACGGTTACCTGAATCTGAATACTGGTATTACCTACTTTCTTCACTTTCCCGATGGCCTCCATAAAAGAACCATGCGGGATGGGTTTTTTAAAATCCACTTTATCGGTGGAAACAGTGACCAGGGGAAGCCGGCAAAAGCGGGTGCCGGTTATAAAGGCAACATCATCCATAATGGCGAGCGCTGTACCCCCAAAAAGCGTCTGGTAGTGATTTGTTTCTCCCGCAAAAACAGTCTTGAACATATGCGTTTCTGAGCGCTTGATTCTTTCTTCCAAATCAGTAATCATAATTTGTACTTTATGGATGAACGGAAGTTCTTTCAAATGACCTTTTTGGCCTAATTAATAGGTCTTCCTTATTCAGCAATTTCTATTTTTACTTTTTTGTTTTTTAGCCGCTCGTCGCTGATGCGGTGTAGGGCATCAGTGGCTTTATGGCGGCTGACGGCCACAAAAGCACTGTAATCCTTTACTTCTATAAGACCAATATCATCTTTTTTCAATTTGCCCACTTTTGATAGAAAGCCAACGATATCCACTTTATTGACTTTGTCTTTTTTGCCAGCAGCTACATACAGCGTAACCCACTTGGTTTTAGGCGGTAAGTCCGCATCCGGCCGGGCCTTGACCTCTGGCATTTGCTGATCCATATAGGCAGGTAAATATTCATCCGGGCCCAGTACTACAATGGCACCACCGGAGGCATCCATGCGCGCAGTACGACCATTGCGGTGAATAAAGACTTCCTGGGTTTCCGGGATTTGATAATGGATAATATAACGGATATGTGGGATATCTAACCCTCTTGAGGCCAGGTCTGTGGTAACAAGTAGATTGACGGTACCATTTCTAAACCGGTTAAGGGCGGTATCCCGGTCTCTTTGTTCCATGGAACCATGATAGAAAACATTGGGGAGCCCTTTTTCTTTTAAAACTGTACTTACCTGTTGAACAATACTGCGCTGGTTACAAAAAAGAATCGTGGAACGGCCACCTAGTGTGCAGATCAGTTCAAAAACGGCTTGTAACCGGTCCTTATCTTCTACTTTAAATTGTTGGACCTCAATGGCGGGCTGGTCTGATTCGTCATCTGTTACAAAAGACAGTGTACGAGGAGATTGTAGCTTGATAAATGCAGGCATCTCGCTGGCTGC
>DATJDF010000281.1:0-8826 GCA_035497555.1 Arachidicoccus sp.
GCGTAGTTAGGTTTTGTTGGTTGAAGAGATCAATACCTACATTTGTACCCAGCCATACATGATCATCCTTATCGCAAAATATGAAATAGGGGTTATTGGATTTGATGCCTTGCTGTAAACCGTACTGGTAGAAACGAATGCCGTCATACTTAAATATTCCTCCGCCAATACAAGCAATCCATATATTTCCCTTGCTATCGCTGCTTAAGGATCCAAAATTATGATTGGAGAGCTTTTCCTGCCCGGGTACAACCACGAATTTATCCGTCTTTGGATCCATGTATATCAACCCTTTGTCCTGGCTGCCAAACCAAAGCTTCTTATTTGCGTCCTTGTGAATTGTCCAAACCGAATTACTTACAAAACCATGTCCGCTTGTATAACTATGCATCTGCTTACTTTGATAATCATAAACTGCAATTCCGCTATCAAGAGTGGCAAGCCATATGCGACCCCTGGAGTCCTCATTTATACTCACGACTCGCTTCCCCGCCAGCCCATTTAGCCTCCCGAAAACCTGAAATTTATCTTTATCTGGCAGGTAGCAGACGGCACCATTGTTTACGCAGGCTATCCAGACATTCTTACGACTATCTTCAAATACTTTGTAAATTAAGTTATCTGGCAGTCCGTTTTTAATTGTAAAATGTCTGCGTTTATTAGACTTGGAAATATTAGAATTATAAACTGTGATTCCTTTTGCTGTACCTATCCAATAGTTATTCTTACTGTCTTGCATAATAGAATATACTTCGTTGTAGACAAGACCATCTTTAGTTGTGTATAACTCAAAGGGAGAATCTTTATAGCAGGATACCCCATCGTCCTGCCCAATCCACATATTATGCTCCCGGTCCTCAGTTATATCATAGACCAATTCACTTAATAAACCATTATTTTTGGTAAAGCACTGGATTGTTTTTCCTTTTATTTTGGCTATTCCGTTATTGGTGGCCAGCCATATATTACCATGGTTGTCACTCTTGATTCTATTAATGTGGTCGTCAATCAGCCCGTCGGTTTTTGTTATTTTTTTTGGTGAAAATTGCGGATTGTCAGGGTGAAAATATATAACCCCCGATTCAGTACCACACCATACCGTTCCATTAGGCTGCTGATAAACCGATGTGATGCTTTGCCTAAGTATTGCTGGAAAAACCATGGAAGTAGGTGTGTATTGTTTTGTATTGAATACAGCTAACCCATTTGTAGTAGCCATCCAGATTTCATTATTATTTTTTACATAGAGTTGTATAATTGTGTCTGAGGGTAAATGCTGTTTCTTTGTGAAGTGTTTTACGGCAATTTTGTTATTATTGTTAACGATACAAAATAAGCCGTTACCCTGAGTGGCAATATATATGACATTGTCTTTGCATATAATAGAATTGATAACTGCTCTATTTTGGTAATCTGGATGAAGAAAATGAGTGATAGTATTTTTGGAATAATAGGATAATGCCCCAGAACGGTGCCCAAAATATATACGCCCATCTACTGTACCGGTAATCGCCGTAACGTGGTTGTCGGGTAAACCAAACTGTGAATCGTAGGTGTGAAATTGCCTTCCGTCAAATGATGCAACCCCACCCTGGGTGCCGACCCATAGATAGCCTGCCGCATCCTCATAAACGGCATAAACGGTTGCTTCGGGCAGACCATTTTGTATGGTATAGTTAACCAACGGCAAGGTTTGACCAATTCCCCAGAGTGAAATAAAGTAAGTCGAGATAAATAGTAAATGAAGCTTTTTGGTTTTCATGAGTAAAGCTTGAAAGTATAGTTTGATCAACCAGGAAGGCAAGTGATTATTCGATATTTATACCCAAAGAATCCGGTTTCGCATTTTCTCAATTGATTGGCAAGTCCGGTTTTAAATCTAATCAGATTACTACAGAACATAACTCATAACATCACTCTGCAATCTATTTCCAACTTAGTCGCAAAGTTACATAACTTATTTTTCTAAAAATTGGAAAAAAACGCAAAAAGCGGTAACTTAACGGGCAAATAGACAAAGTTTTATGCTTTCCCAAAAAGTGTATACGCAACAGGCACTTTGCAATTATGTATCTGCTAACATAATTAGTGATTATGGCATGGAAGATATTTTAGGAAATACTGCATGCATTTATCCAGAAGGTTCGACTATATTGTGTTTTAGTTTGGACACTCCCTTTGTATTTAGAGAAATCAGCTCAGGTCGTGTTATAAAATTCACCAGGTTTAATTTTATTCCTCAATTTAAACAACCCAGATTTTACCAGGTAATTTCACGTCCGGACAAGGTGTTGCATGTTATTTTTAAGCCGTATGGTGCTTATAGGTTACTGGGCATCCCACAAAATACTTCATTTGATGAGCACGGAACTTCTTTACTCGATATGTTGGCCGATAAAGTGAAACCCTTATTAAATCAAATTGAAGATGCAGCTGGCAATTATAGTCACACCGTCAAACTAGTCAATTCCTGGTTAGAGAACCAATTAATAAAGAATGAAAAAATTGATGTTAGCCGGGTGAGTAATGCATGCATGCTGATAACGGCAAGTCATGGCAATATGCCTATTAAACAATTGGTGCAAAATCTGTTTACGACAGAAAGAACTTTGGAATATCAATTCCAGGAACAGGTTGGGTTATCACCAAAATTGTACAGCCGTATCACCAGATTCAGTTTTTTACGGGCAGCAATAAAAGAGAATAAGGCGATAGATTGGCAGGAGTTATCTTTTAGATATAAGTATTTTGACCAGGCACATCTTATAAATGAGTTCAAATATTTTTCTGGAAATTCGCCTACGTACATTTCTGAAATCAGTCCAATTGTGAGCATAAGTTCTTAATCTACCCTATATGCATAATTGGATTAATTCGCTTGTGGGGGTAAACAATTCCCCTTAATATAAACCCTTATTCACGTTAATGGCTTCTTAATGAAATTATACGGTGGGCAATAGCACTGAAATATTATAATGAGTAATATGCCAACATCTTATTGACCTTGCCTTGATCATTAAAAAACATGACTTCTATTGCTTTTTTATTCAAAATGGTTTTATAATATATGGCAACTGAGTCGATTCCTTGCGTCACTTCATATAGTTCGAAATGAAGATCTGGCACTTTTTCCATTGCTTTTTTCCAATAATCTGCGACCGCTTCCTTGCCTTTAAGTGTACCCTTGTCTAGGCCTAAAGCGATTTTAATCATAGGCGTCGTCACTTCGATATCATCCGCATAATGACTTAATATATCGTCAAGGTCGTGAGAATTCCATGAATTTATCCACAACTCAGCAAATGTTTTTGGGTCTGTCATAATTAATTTGAGTGTTTTCTGATACCCCTGTTAACCATTGGTCGGTAGGACGGCAGATTTTATATGCATAAATGAGTAGTGAATTTAATACAAATACAGGAGTTTCTAGAATTTGGGATTCCTTTTAGCACCTGAAAGCGGAATTGTTCCAATAAAGTCAGAGCAAATTCCGGTTTGAATGTTAAAGAAAGTTTTAGTTTTGTGATTTTAGTAACAAAATATTTTAGTTTGAAAATAAACCCTATCTTTAGCCACGATAATTTATTATATAATATAGAGCCTTAATATGTGATGAAAGCAGTGTCTGTTTTACATATTATTCTCTTCATTTAACCCGGACAAAATGGATCAGAATGAAGAAATAATAATCCTTCAGTTGAAGGAAGGTTTGGAGGAAGCCTACAAATATATATATAATACTTATTATGTATCCCTTTGTCATATTGCCAATAATTATTTGAAAGACGCTTATCAATCTGAAATTATAGTAGGGGATACTATCTTTCATTTATGGGAGATTAGGGACAGTTTGCAAGTACAAACAACACTCTTGGGATATTTGATCACGGCAGTGCGTAACAGATCTATTAATTACCTCTCCTCTGCACGTGTCAAACATGAGGTGCCGGTTTCTCACTTATATAACGAAGATGATTCCGAGATGGATGCTTACGCTACATCCAGGGATTTTGCATTGGATGGCCTTTTGGAGAAAGAGCTCAATATAGAGTTGGAAAGAGCTATTTGTGCTTTGCCTGCCGAATGCAAAATCGTTTTTGTAAAAAGTCGTTTTGAAAAGAAAAGGTATGAAGAAATCTCACAAGAACTGGGCATATCGGTTAATACGGTTAAGTATCATATAAAGAATGCTTTACGGTTTCTAAGAGAAAGGTTAGGTAAATATGCGGTCTTTATACTTTTCTTTGATTTTTTTTAATATTTGACTACCCTTGAACCCAAATTTACTGTCTTATATAAAAAGACAGTAAAATCGAAAATAACAACGACTATATAAATGAATTAATTGCCGCCTTCCTTTCCCATGGATTGGACGATGAATCTATGCAGGAACTAAAGGATTGGGTGAATACATCAGATACCAATAAACTGTATTTTCGGCAGATTTTGGATAAGTGGTCCTCTGCCATGGAACAGGAGCAATCACTCCATTTTGATAAAAACAGCGCCTTCAAACGATTTAAACTCAGCGTGTTTCGGGCGGAAGGATTAATGGATGGGAATAAGCAATTGCCACGGAATGCGCATCATATACCAAACCGCAGGCGATTATATTATAGAATTGCATCCTATGCAGCTATCCTGTTTTTAATAGTTGGGGCGGTATATTTTCTTAGAAATGAACGTGACAGCAACCTACAAAATCCGAAAAATGAAGAACGCTTATCTTATATTCAAATAAAAGTACCAGCTGGTGCAAGAGAGAAATTCACACTTCCCGATCAGAGTGTAGTGTGGCTGAATGCGGGCACGACTTTCAAATATCCATCTGTTTTCAGCGGGGATACGCGTGAGGTATTTTTAAATGGTGAAGGGTATTTTCAGGTTGCAAAGGATGCCAATCATCCTTTTATTGTGAATACTGCTAAGGGTAATATTACGGTAACCGGGACCACTTTCAATGTATACGCTTATGATGCGCGCCCCCGGTTTGTTACCGCGCTGCTTGAGGGGCATGTACGCGTTAATGTTCCAAACGGGCAAACAGTAAATCTATTGCCGGCACAGAAGGCGGAATTGAAAAATGAATCTTTAAGTATTTCTGCCGTAACCGATCCCGATGAGTATAAATGGATGGAAGGTTTAATTTGTTTTGAAAACGAACGGATAACCGATGTACTGGAGAATCTGCAGAATTCGTTTGGACAGAAAATTACAGTTAAGCATCTGGATAAGCCTAACTTACTGCTGACAGGCAAATTCAGAATCGGTGATGGCTTGGATTATGCTTTAAAAGTGCTAAGTGAGAGTTATGGGATAACCTATAAACCAGATCCTGCTAATAGAGGATATGTTATTATAAACTAACGTTTTATTTACGAATATAAGAGTCATTGGAATACCGTCTTTGGTATATCCATAAAATGGCTAATAAATATTAATGAACATCCATTTGTCATTTGAGAAAAATAATAAATCTTAAATCATATATGACTATTAAATCCAAATTAGGTCTGCCGGGCGGTGATATAAGAAAACGGGGATCGAAACAAAGGCTTCTGATGAGGGCATTGTTTCTGTTTTTTACAATTTCATGTTGTATGAATGTCAATGCCGAAGTTTTCCAGAATAACAAAGTGTCACTTAATGTCCAGAATACGACGCTAAAAGAAGTATTAAGGGAGATTGAAGCACAGACAAGTTACCTTTTTATCTATGCAAAAGATATAGATGCAACGCGCAAAGTATCTTTAAACGTGAAAAATGAAGGTGTAACAAGTGTGCTAGGTAAGCTGCTTTCTCCGTTGGGACTTTCCTTTAAAACAGAAGGAACGCATATTACGATTATTAAGGGTAAATCCTCAGAAGATAGAGAAGAGTCCTCTTCTCTATCTTCCCGAACACTCCGTGGTCGGGTGATAGATGCAAAGACACAAAACCCGATTGCGGGTGCCAGTGTTATCATAGCAGGAACCATTACCGGAACCAATGCAGACAAAGACGGTATTTATCAATTAAAGACGACCCAAAAAGAGTGTATCCTCAGGATTAGCTATGTTGGATATACTGATCTTGAGATTAATGTAAATGCAAAGGACAATTTCTATGAGGCTGCCTTATTTGAAAAAGTGAACGATTTGAATGAAATGGTCGTAGTTGCTTATGGTACGCAACGAAAAATAAGCAACATTGGAGCACAGGCTACCATGAAGACAAGCGACTTGAAAATTCCATCTTCAAGTCTTACTGCAACACTTGCCGGAAGGCTTGCCGGTGTGATTTCTGTGCAGCGTACAGGTGAACCTGGTAAAAATTCGGCGGATATCTGGATTAGGGGAATAGCCACTCCTAACAGTGCAACGCCCCTAATTCTCGTTGATGGAGTGGAACGTTCCTTTAATGACATCGACCCTGAGGATGTTGAATCCCTTACGATACTAAAGGATGCTTCCGCGACTGCTGTTTACGGGGTACGTGGTGCCAACGGGGTTATTATTATCAGAACAAAACCGGGCAGAATCGGCAAACCGACAATAAGTACGGATTACTATGAATCATATACCAGGTTTACAAAAGCGGTGGACTTAACGGACGGTATAGGTTATATGAACGCAGCGAATGAAGCTTTGATTAACGACGGACTTACGCCTAAATATTCACAGCAGGTTATTGAAAATACAAAACTAAGCAGAGATCCTTACCTCTATCCAAATGTGGACTGGATAGATGAGGCATTTAATGATTGGGGACATAATCGCAGAGCGAATGTTAATGTAAGGGGTGGGAATGAGAAAGCTACTTATTACGCTTCAGTCAGCTACTATAACGAAATCGGGATGATGGCTACGGATAATAGTATTACGGGGTATAATTCCAAAACAAAATATGACCGATACAACTTTACGACAAATGTAGCCATTAATGCCACTCCTACTACAAAAGTGGAAATAGGCGCACAAGGGTACTTAGGGGAAGGAAACTATCCCGCAATTGCCTCGCATGATGTCTACATCTCTGCTATGGGTATCTCTCCAGTTGACTATCCGAAAATGTTTTATGTTGACGGAAAAGCATATGTTCCGGGTATTAATCCCAATGGAGGATTCCGCAATCCCTATGCGGATGCCACAAGAAGGGGATATAACAATCTAACCAAGAATCAGGTATATTCAAATTTAAGGGTCACGCAGAATCTTGAGTCGATTACAAAAGGCTTGAACATGACAGGGATGTTTGCCTATGATGTTTACAATGAGGTTAGTTTGAACCAAAGCCGTAGAGAATCCACTTATTATTTTACGGATATAAACGTTCCATACGATATGAACGGGTTCCCTATTCTTACGAAGACTTACACAGGTTCTGATGTTCTGGATTATGGGCAAAGTGCAAAAGGTAATAAAAAGACCTATCTGGAAGCGTCGTTTAATTACGACAGAACTTTCGGAGATCACCATGTTAGTGGGTTATTGTTATATAATCAACAACAAAAACTGGAATACCCTCAAGGTACCCTTGAAGATGCCATTCCTTACAGAATGAGAGGGGTTGCCGGACGTGCAACTTATTCCTGGAATGACCGCTATTTTGCAGAGTTTAACATCGGATATACAGGAGCCGAAAACTTTTCTCCGAATAAAAGGTATGGTACTTTCCCTGCATACGGTGTTGGCTGGGTAGTATCTAACGAGAAATTCTGGGGATCTGTTTCAAAAGTTGTTTCCTTTCTTAAGTTCAGGTACACAGATGGAAGAATAGGAAACAGTAACGTATCGGACAGGCGTTTTATGTATTTGGATCAAATTAAACCTAATGGATCATACGGCTATATTTTCGGATCTAATGGTACCAGATATGACGGTTATGAAGTTGTCAATAATGCGGTAGATCTTGTTTGGGAAGAATCGCGTAAGCAGGATTTAGGTATTGAGATGAAACTATTCGGGGAAGATCTAAACATTATTATCGATCTATTCAAGGAAAGGCGTTCCAATATTTTGTTGAAACGTGAGAATTCAATTCCTTCCTTTATTGGATTTAACATGGCTTCTCCTTATGGCAACGTAGGAATCGTTGAAAACAAGGGAATTGAAGGGACGATTGAATATAATAAACATATCACTAAAAACTGGTCGGTTAGTCTCAGAGGGAACTTTACTTATAATAATGACAAGTGGATTAAAGGGGACGTGCCAGATCAACGCTATCCTTGGATGAATCAGGTTGGTCAAAAGATTCTTGGGGCAACAGGGTATGTGGCAGAAGGGTTGTTTACACAGGCTCAAATCGATGATATGACGCGGTGGAATTCACTTTCTGATGAAGACAAATTATTAACCCGCAGGCCCTTTGCGTCGCAGTTTGGTACTGTAAATGCGGGTGATATTCGCTATAAAGACTTAAACAATGACGGAAAAATAGATGCTTATGACAAAACCTACATCAATAGAGGTGATGTGCCTGCGATCGTTTACGGCTTTGGATTGACCGTTATGTGGAAAGAATTATCTATAAGCACACTCTTTCAGGGAGTCGCTAAAGCGCAGCGCATATTAACCGGCAACAGTATACAGCCGTTTAATGGTGGCGGAGGTGCGGGCAACCTTTACAGCAATATTGAAGATAGATGGACTGTGGACAATCCAAATCAGGATGCATTCTATCCACGGCTTTCCTATGGCGCCGAAACACCCGATAACCAGAACAACTTTCAACCGAGTACCTGGTGGGTGCGTGATATGAGCTTCCTGAGATTGAAAACATTACAGATTTCTTATAATTTACCTAAAAGCTGGGCGCAGAAGATGTCACTTAAAAATGCGGCAG
>DATJDF010000282.1:0-1702 GCA_035497555.1 Arachidicoccus sp.
CAGCCACGCTGAGTCCGTCCTGCCAGCCTGGATTTTCCCGGGTGATGATCTGAACCGGATTGATACTTTGGAGTACACATATAAGCTTATCCTTTGATTGCGGTGACCTGGAATAGACTTTTACAGGTAATAGTGAATGCAGACTGTCACCGGTCATCAATGCTGTATCTACTGCAGGGACTGAGTCCAGTTTCTCTGCCGGGGTGGCAATATTCAATGGGTCTCTTTGTGCGGTAGCTGTCCGGCCTCCACAGATCAGAAAAATCACCATCAATAATATACAGAGTCGCTGCATTTGTTGTAAAGGACAAATGACTTTTTAAGGATACCTCCTGGCAATCAAAACAGGTATATCCTGCTTTCCGGGCCGGATGCTGTGCATCCGGCCCGGGTGTTCACTGCCAACTTTTCTCCCGAAAGTCCATGAAATAATCTATGTAAAGGCAGGTCTTCTGGCTCACTTTTAATACCGGAACCCTTCCCACCAGCAAATGCCGACAGTGGTTTTATTCCAGCAAACAGGCAAAGTTGAACTTTTGCCTGAAAAGATTACAGCTACGGGGATAGCGATGGATTTACACCAATCTTCCCTTTTAATTTTGTAAAACAAAAACCTTTATCAACTGCAAATGTAAGTGATTTTTGCTTCTGTAGGCAGCAGGAAAATAGAATATACCGGCCACAGGGCTATTGACCAATGCTACGGCGTACCACTTCGGGTAAAAACATACCGGCATTGCCACCGTTACGGATGACATCCCGGACTAAGGTAGAGGCGACAGAGGAATACATGGGCAAACAGGTCAGAAAAATAGTCTCAATACGCGGATCCAGGCTGCGGTTCATATCCGCAATGGTTTTTTCATATTCAAAATCACTGACAAACCGGATACCACGGATAATATAGCCGGCTTCGATCTCATTGCAGAAATTAACAGTCAACCCTTCATAAATCCGGGCTTCGACCCGCGGTTCATCTTTATAGATTTCCTGTACCCAGGCAACTCTTTGCGGCTCACTATACATGGGCTGCTTATTGACGTTCCTGCCTATCCCAATGACGATTTTGTCAAACAGATCAAGCGATCTGTTGACAATATCAACATGACCCAGGGTCATGGGATCAAAAGTTCCGGGAAATAACGCAATTCGTCGCATAATGGATTCGGCTAAGGTTAAAAATAGGATCGCAGATACATGCCAGGATGATTTAGCTCACTTCTTTACCTGAATACAGATACAAGGCGGCCATCCTGACAGCTACCCCATTTTCAACCTGGTTTAAAATAATGGAAAATGGACCGTCAGCAACATCACTATCTAATTCAACCCCGCGGTTAATCGGCCCCGGATGCATGATGACGATCTCCTTGTTCAGAGATTCCAATAATTTTCGGTTGACACCATAAGCCAGATTATACTCTCTCAGAGAGGAAAATAAAGGCTGATTTTGACGTTCCAGCTGGATCCGAAGGACATTGGCAACATCACACCACTCAAGCGCTTTTTTAAGATTGTATTCAACCCGTACATCGAGGGCTTGCTGAAGGTATTTGGGGATGAGCGTTGGTGGACCGGCCACCATAATTTCCGCGCCCATTTTCCCCAGCAGGTAAATATTACTGAGGGCAACCCGGCTATGCATAACATCTCCGATAATCGCAACTTTGAGGCCTTCCAACCTGCCCAGCTTCTCCTTCAT
>DATJDF010000283.1:0-7795 GCA_035497555.1 Arachidicoccus sp.
GCATTTAAACGCACCCGTCCTGTCTGAAAAGTTAAATTAATTTTGAAATTGGTAATTTTGCATCGCTGCTGATCAAAGCGCATGAATCAGACGCTGGATGTACTATATATTGCGTAATCTTGCAAAATTTTTCGAATGAAAGGGGCATTGATAAAACTGCATCTGGCCGTTTTTCTGTGGGGGTTTACCGGGGTACTTGGCAGAAGTATCAGTCTGAATGAAGGTTTGCTGGTTTGGTGGCGACTATTTCTGACGGTCATTTCTATGTGGTTGCTATTTGGATTGACCAGAAAAGTTCAAAAAATCAGTTTCAGGGAGTTTCTGATGATCGGTGGCATCGGCGTGCTGCTTGCCTTACACTGGCTTTGTTTTTATGGAAGTATAAAATATGCCAATGTCTCCATCGCACTTACCTGCCTTTCTGCCTCAGGATTTGTGTCCGCCCTGCTGGAGCCTTTCTTTTTCAAAAAAAGAATCAATCCAAAAGAATTACTGTTCGGGTCTTTAACGGTGGTCGGAATATTTTTAATTTACCGAACCAATCTTCATTTTTCAGTTGGTATTTATATCGGGATGGCGGCCACATTCCTAACGGTGATTGTTTCTCTATTCAATAAAAAGATTGTAGACCGCTATAAACCGGAAACATTCACCCTGTATCAATTGACCGGCGGATTCATCGGACTTTGTATGCTCATGCCCTTTTATGACCATTTATTCCCGTCCGTCACTTACCTACCGCATCATGCAGACTGGATCTGGCTGTTTGTACTTGCTATCGCATGCACGCTTTATACCTTTATGCTCTACACCCAGTCCCTTAAAAAGCTCAGTGCCTTTACCGTGAACCTGACACTGACATTGGAGCCGGTTTACGGTATCGTGCTTGCATTTATCATCTACCACGAAAACAGGGATTTGTCTGCTAACTTCTATCTCGGGTTCATTTGTATCCTGCTGGCTGTTGCATTACAGACGCTCAGCCTGACCAGAAATAAAAATGTGGTTAAGGCTGCTTTCCCAAAATGGTGGCAATTCAGAATAAAACATTAGTTTTGAAGGGTTCAACCACCCAACATGGCGGCATTAACAGGCAACAAATCCTCCCACACCCAGCATCAGCAATTTGCAAAACGGTTATTGCAGTGGCATAAAACGGCCAATCACCGGCTAATGCCCTGGAAAGGAGAAAAGGATCCTTACAAAATCTGGCTCAGCGAAATTATACTACAACAAACAAGGGTAGAACAGGGATTGGCTTATTATGAGAAATTCACAAAGCACTACCCTACAGTCCGGGACCTTGCCGCAGCGGGAGACAACCAGGTTTTTAAAGACTGGGAAGGACTCGGATACTATAACCGTTGCAGAAACCTGCTGCATACCGCACGCTATATAGCCAGTGAGTTGAAGGGCGCCTTTCCAGCCAGCTATGAAGGCTTATTGCAGTTAAAAGGAATCGGCCCTTATACAGCAGCGGCCATCAGTGCCTTTGCCTTTAATCTGCCCTTTGCAGTGGTAGATGGAAATGTTTTCAGGGTACTCTCCCGGATATATGGTATTGCTGATCCGATCGACAGCGCAAAAGGCAAGACATTATTTAATGAACTTGCAGACGCCAACCTGGACAAAAAATCGCCAGCCCTTTATAATCAGGCGATTATGGACTTTGGTGCAACTATGTGTAAACCGGCGGTACCAAAATGCGGATCCTGCCCGATGCAAAATATTTGCCTGGCATATACAACAGGTGTCGTAAACCAGCTACCGGTGAAAGAGAAAATATTACAAAAGAAGCTGCGTTATTTCACGTGGCTCCTGCTGGAAGCAGATGAAAAAATATTTGTTCACAAGCGTTTGCCAGGAGATATCTGGGCAGACCTGCATGAATTTTACCTGATAGAAACTGTTGCAAAACCAGATTGGGATACGGAAGAGATTCGCCTGTTGCTTGATCAGCAATTAAAGGCCGAAGTGCAGTCCATTTCAGCACTGAAACCCAGCACCCAACAATTGACCCATCAAAAGATCATGGGCTATTTTTTCCATGTGAAACTCAGATTCATTCCTCAGGCGCTCGCCGGGCAACATTGGCTTAAGAAATCGGCAATTGGCCGGCTTGCATTTCCGAAAATGCTTAAGGACATGGAATTTTGAGTTAAGAATCCTACCTGTTAAATTTTAGCCCGTTTTTCACAACTCAACCCCATTTTGCGCCTGGATTTTTCTGGCAATTCAAGTTCAAATTTAAATTTTTGTTTTAAATGATAAATATTACCTTTGCAAGTCTATGTACATTGATTTTTTGCGATTTTCTAAGTTTTTTGTAGGTTCTACTACAGGGAATACTGTGTCTAATTTTCTGTAACTCATTGAATAAAATGACGTTACAGTTTTTTATTTATACAATATCTACCCACTGCAAATAGCGGACGGAGAAGCAAAAATATTCATTTTCAAATTTGAAATTCATTTATGGCAATCAAGAAAGACAATCGCCCAAGAGCCACCTTTTCTAAGATTACGATCGGTCTGGCCTCCCCGGACACAATTTTAGAACGCAGTTTTGGTGAAGTTTTAAAGCCGGAGACCATTAACTACCGTACTTACAAACCAGAACGTGATGGCTTGTTTTGCGAAAGAATATTTGGGCCGGTAAAAGATTATGAATGTGCCTGCGGAAAATACAAACGTATCCGATACAAAGGTATCGTCTGCGACCGTTGCGGAGTTGAGGTTACAGAAAAGAAAGTGCGCCGGGAACGTATGGGTCATATCAAACTCGTCGTACCTATTGTCCATATTTGGTACTTCAAAAGCCTTCCCAATAAAATCGGTTACCTGTTAGGTACCAGTTCTAAAAAGCTGGAAACCATTGTATATTATGAAAGATATGCAATCATCCAACCAGGGATTTGTGAAGAAAAAGGACTGAAAGTCGGTGATTTACTGACTGAAGAAGAATATTTGGACTTACTGGAAACTTTACCCAAAGACAACCAGTTCCTGCCCAATGATGATCCACAAAAATTTGTGGCTAAAATGGGCGCAGAAGCTGTTGCAGATCTATTGAACCTGCTGGATCTGGATCAATTAAGTTTTGATCTTCGTAACGCAGCTGCCAATGAGACTTCTCAGCAGCGCCGTGCAGATGCACTCAAAAGATTAAGCGTCGTGGAATCTTTCCGTGATGCCTCTACCCGTATTACCAACCGTCCGGAATGGATGGTTATGCAATATATTCCTGTTATTCCACCGGAACTTCGTCCTTTGGTTCCTTTGGACGGTGGCCGTTTTGCCTCCTCTGATCTGAATGACCTCTATCGCCGTGTTATTATCCGTAATAACCGGTTGAAACGCCTGATGGAAATTAAAGCACCAGAAGTCATCCTGCGGAATGAAAAACGTATGCTTCAGGAAGCAGTTGACAGCCTTTTTGACAATTCCCGTAAATCAAATGCGGTAAAAGCAGAAGGTGGACGTGCCTTAAAATCATTAAGTGACGTTCTGAAAGGTAAACAAGGTCGTTTCCGTCAGAACCTGTTGGGTAAACGTGTTGACTATTCCGGTCGTTCGGTTATCGTTGTTGGACCAGAACTTAAGATGCATGAATGCGGTTTGCCAAAAGACATGGCCGCTGAACTGTTCAAACCGTTTATTATCCGCAAACTGATTGAAAGAGGTATCGTTAAAACGGTTAAATCAGCCAAAAAGCTGGTGGATAAAAAAGAAGCGATCGTATGGGACATTCTTGAAAATATCATGAAAGGCCATCCTGTCCTGCTTAACCGTGCCCCAACCCTGCATAGGTTATCCATCCAGGCATTCCAGCCTAAAATGGTAGAAGGAAAGGCGATTCAGCTGCATCCCCTCGTTACCGCATCCTTTAATGCGGATTTCGATGGTGATCAGATGGCGGTTCACGTGCCTTTAAGCAATGCGGCTGTCCTTGAAGCACAGTTGCTCATGCTTTCTTCGCACAATATTCTTAATCCTCAGAACGGAACACCTATTACCCTGCCTTCACAGGATATGGTACTGGGTCTATATTATATTACCAAGCAGAAGAAATCTACTGAAGAAGAAATTGTAAAAGGTGAAGGAAAAATCTTTTACAGCCAGGAAGAAGTGCTTATTGCACATAACGAAGGCCGTGTTGACTTACACGCTGCAATCAAAGTTCGGGCAAATGTCCGGGAGAAAAACGGTGACTTAGTCCTCAAACTCGTGGAAACCACCATTGGCCGTGTCCTGTTTAACCAGTTTGTTCCGAAGAAAGTCGGGTATGTCAACGCGCTGTTGACTAAAAAGAGCCTTCGGGAAATCGTAGGGGATATTATCAAAATCACCGACGTACCGCAGACAGCCAGGTTCCTGGATGATATCAAACAACTTGGATTCCGCATGGCCTTTGAAGGTGGACTTTCCTTCTCGATTAATGACCTGATTATTCCAGCCTCAAGAGGAGAATTGCTCAGTGGTGCGAAAGAAGAAGTTGATGAGGTTTGGGAAAACTACAATATGGGGTTGATTACCAATAATGAAAGATACAATCAGGTAATCGATATTTGGAGCCGTGTGGATACACGTCTGACCGAAACCCTGATCAGAGAAATGAAAGCCGATAAACAAGGCTTCAATTCCGTATACATGATGCTGGATTCCGGAGCACGTGGTAGCAAGCAGCAGGTTAAACAGCTGGCTGGTATCCGTGGTCTGATGGCCAAGCCAAGAAAATCCGGCAGCACGGGTTCAGAAATCATCGAAAATCCGATCCTGTCTAACTTTAAAGGCGGACTGAATGTACTGGATTACTTCATCTCTACCCACGGTGCCAGAAAAGGTCTTGCCGATACGGCCCTTAAAACGGCGGATGCCGGTTATCTGACCCGTCGTCTGGTAGACGTTTCACAGGACGTTGTTATTACAGCCGAAGATTGTGGAACCTTACGTGGTATTGCTACTTCCGCACTGAAAGACAATGAAGAAATCATTTCTCCACTTTCTGACAGAATTGAAGGCAGAACATCGCTGCATGATATCTATAATCCATTAGATGGTACCCTGATTATTAAAGCAGGTGAGGAAATCACGCACGACAAAGCCGTTGAAATTGAAGAAGTAGGTGTAGATACTGTTGAAATACGCTCTGTACTAACCTGCGAAGCAAAACGCGGCGTTTGTGTAAGATGTTATGGTAAAAACCTGGCTACGGGTTATATGGCACAAAAAGGTGACGCTGTCGGTATTATAGCAGCGCAATCAATTGGTGAACCAGGAACACAGCTGACACTTCGTACCTTCCACGTTGGTGGTATCGCCGGCTCTTCCTCTGTTGAATCCTCTCTGCCGGCTAAATTTGACGGTACAGTTCAGTTTGACGGATTAAGAACGGTGGCTACTGAGAACAGTGAAGGAGATAAAGTTGATATTGTTATCGGTCGTACCGGTGAAATCCGGATCTCGGATGTAGAGAACGACAGATTACTGAATACACATAATATTCCATACGGTTCTACCCTGAACGTCAAGAACGGTCAGAAAGTTAAGAAAGGAGAAATTATCTGTACATGGGATCCGTTCAATAATGTTATTGTCGCCGAACAGGCCGGTACCATTAAATTCGATAATATCATAGATGGTATTACTTACCGTGAAGAAGCAGATGATCAGACAGGTCACCGTGAAAAAGTTGTCATCGAATCAAAAGACAAAACAAAATTGCCAGCAATCATTATTGATGGCAAGGATCAGAAAGAATATAACCTTCCAACAGGCAGCCGCCTTGCGGCTGAACAGGGCGACGCCGTCCGGGCGGGTCAGGTAATCGTTAAGATTCCAAGAACCATGCGTAAGGGTGGTGATATCACCGGGGGTCTTCCACGTGTTACAGAACTTTTCGAAGCACGTAATCCCAGCAATCCGGCTGTTGTTTCTGCCATTGATGGTGTTGTAACCTTTGGTAACATCAAACGTGGTAATCGTGAAATCGTCGTTGAAGCAAAAGATGGTATCGTTAAAAAATACCTGGTTCCACTTACGCGCCAGATCCTGGTGCAGGACGGTGACTTTGTAAAAGCCGGTACGCCGTTATCTGATGGACAGACAGCACCAATAGACATCCTGTCTATTAAAGGTCCTTATGCCGTTCAAGAATATGTTGTAAATGAAATCCAGGAAGTATATCGCCTCCAGGGTGTAAAAATTAATGACAAACACATTGAAGTAATCGTCCGCCAGATGATGAAAAAAGTTGAAATCGTAGATGCAGGTGATACCCGCTTCTTAGATAATGACCTGGTGGATCGTTTTGAATTCAATGACGAGAATGACAAGATTTTCGATAAGAAAGTCGTGACCGAAGCGGGTGACAGCAAGAGCTTCAAAGCTGGTCAAATCGTAGGTGTTCGTGAATTAAGAGAAGAAAATTCACAATTACGCCGTAATGATCAGAAACTGATTGAAGTTCGCGATGCACAACCTGCAACAGCGCATCCTGTACTGCTGGGTATTACAAAAGCATCCTTGGGTGTGCCTAGCTGGATTTCTGCTGCTTCCTTCCAGGAAACAACAAAAGTGTTAAGCTCCGCAGCGATTCAGGGTAAATCTGATGATATGATTGGGTTGAAAGAGAATGTAATTACCGGTCACCTTATTTCTGCAGGTACCGGGTTACAGGATTTTGAAAACTTAATTGTTGGCAGCAAGGAAGAATATGAACTCCTGACAACCGCCAGAGAGGCCATGAGTTTTGATGAAGAAGAATAGTAGTTCTAAATATTAGAAAAGCAGGGGACGTTTTCGTTCCCTGCTTTTTTTAGGATATTACCCGCCGTAATTGAAAATTTGGGCTAAAAATTCAGGACTGGTTAAAATTAAAGGGCCTACTTAACATTTTTTAATTTATAATTCAATATTTTCACATTTCAAAGTCCAGTAAAAAATAGAGCATGAAAAAGTATTTTATCGTATCCAACATTGTCCTCATTATTGCCGTAATCATTCTGTTTTGCCTCCAGTTTGGCGGAGGTAAGTCCAGTTCCCAGAAGCCGGCAGCAATTGCTAATAAAAATGCGGGGCCCTTGTCAGCTCAGCGGATCGCTTATTTTGAAATGGATTCTATTGATGACAGTTATAAATATATGAAGGACGCTAAAGAAGCGTTGATCCAAAAGAATAAATCAGTAGAAGACCAGATCAATGATCTGCGTAAAGAAGTCCAGACCAAAATCAATGAAGCCACACAGAAGGGTCCTACCCTCTCACAGGCCGAGCAAATGTCGTATAATAAGGAGATTGAAGAGTTAAGCAAGAAGAACCAGGAAAAGGCACAGCGCCTGGGTCAGTCTCTGAGTATGGAAAGAGATATGCAACTTCAGAAAGTCAGGGAGCATATCCAGCAGTACCTCAAACAATTCGCGCAGGAAAAGGGCTATAGTTACATTGTGGGAACCAACGAGAATGATAATTTCTATTATAAAGATTCAACCTTAGATGTTACCCAGGAGGTATTAAGGGAGCTCAATAATGTTTACGAAAAAGAGGCGAAGAACAAGGGTAAATAAGTGAAAAAATACGGGCATAGCCCCATTAGCTGTTCCAATAATATTCATAGAAAAGCGCAGGAAAATATTCCCGCGCTTTTTTATTTTTTGAGTTTGAATTCTTCGTACCTTGTAAGGGACACCCAAATCAACATGTTTCAAATCGTATAAAGGTGAAAGAAGCATACCATAAATGGCAGTCGCCCATTCTGGGCGAGGAGGCAGAACTTCTGGTCTTTGGCTATGGTGGC
>DATJDF010000284.1:0-4227 GCA_035497555.1 Arachidicoccus sp.
TCCCCCTCCTTTTAATTAATAATTTCTCCTTTATTATTTGCTAATTTTTCTTGCCATTTCTTGAGTTCCCCAGGTGTAATTCTCACCCAATCCATTATTTCACCGATGACTTTAAGTGGTTCCTCGCTGCGATAAGAACGAGTGGGATTGCCTGGAAACTTCTTATTTGTAAGGTTCGGGTCATTTTCAAAATCACCCGTGGGCTGAACGATATAAACACGTCCAGATCCATCACCCTTAGCCAAGGCAGCGGCAAGCCCCGCTCCGTTAACCAAGGCAGTAAAATAAATATGATTCATTACGAGTTCGGTTTTGTAATTAGACTTCCCCCCTGCTATTAGCAAATCGCCAATCTGTAGATCCACTTTTGTACCATGATAAAAGGGTCCTTTGTCAGATGGTTTGACATTGAACTCATTTGCCAATTCGCGGTTCCTTTTTGCGTTAGGGCGATCTCCTAATTCGTCATAGCATTTGGCAATATTTGAATATAGAGAAGGAAAAGCGCCTTTAACCACGTCATCATTTATTTCTAAAGCATACTGCAGGTTTGTTTCGAGCCATCTCAATTTGTCGGAAACATCTTTCTGATGTCGAGCGACATAATGAGCAGCAGTAAATTTCTCAAAATCGTCTGTCGCCTCCTCCCACGCTTGAAGAAATAACCGGATTGCTTGATCGGGCCTCCCTTTTTCTTCCATGTCCATACCCTGGATACATAGTTTAACAACATTGTTGCTCGGGTTGAATTCCATCTTCTAATGATTTGCATGTTATGATAATGTCAACTCACAATGACAGTCAACACTCAAATATACATAACTTTAAGGTGTGACTAAAGACAGATAAGCCAACTATGACCGATTCTTATATGGGTGGATTAATGATGTAGAATGTGACTGAAGTGGTAAATAGAATAACCTGTCGGTTAAATATTTTATGTCTATCCTGCCTGTTTGCGATTAACGGATTATCCTATTCAAAATCTAACGTAGGAAACATGTTGACCATCAGAGCCCGCTTCATTTGTCACGCAGGTCATAACGAAATTTGTCTTCCAACAAATTGGTGTAACTCAACAATTCGTCGAGAAATTTTTCCGCCGGCTCCTTAATGTCATTTCGCGCCGGCTCATTGCGCTGGTTAAATGCCAGGTGGATTTCAGGCACCAATAGTCGTCTTGAGACAGGGTAAGCACCAAGATTGAGTAACGCAAGCTGGAGGATATTTGAAGCATGGATACCACCGAACCGTGATGAAGAAGCAGATGCAATGCCAGTCACCTTTCCGATAAAGTTTGTTCCGCAGTATTCCAGAATGTTTTTTAATGCCGCGGGAATATTGCTGTGGTATTCCGGTGTTACGATGATAACGGCCTGTGAATCCTTTAACGTACAACTTATTTCTTCAACACTCTTTCCTTCTTTTTCAGAAATAGTCGAACCAAAAAGCGGTAACGGATAATCTTTTAAGTCTATCAAATTGACGGTCCAATTCTTGTCTATTACTTTATTTTTCAGGTAGTAAGCCAAACGGTGGCTTTGTCTTTCTTGTCTAATACTTCCCAATAAGATTGATACTTCTATTTTTTTTACAGATGATTCGTTCATAAACTCTTTTTTATGCTTAATTTTTGTGCGAGTGGTAGATCAACCCCGTCAGGAAATTTTATTTTCTGACGGGGTATCTTAGATTGAAAGTAACTTATTGTGTTTCAGATAGTTCTTTTATTTTCAAAACTGCTTGTGACCAAAAACTATCCGCATGCTTCATATAAGTTTCCCCGTCTTCAAAAACCGAATAGTCTCCTTGTTGAGCGGTTAACCTGGTTTGTCTGCCATTTAATGATTCAAGTTCCAGGACCACAGTTTGATAATGCTCAGGAACATCTGGGTGTCCATATCCACCATAAAAGAAAGAATATTGTAGCTTCTTGTTAAGCAATAGTTCCTGAATTGAACCCTTTGCCATATTATGTTCTTCTCCTTCATGTCTACCGACCCAATTAATAGAACTTCCTTCTTTCCAATCGGTGAGTGGCCTCATCCCTAACATACAAATCGATACAGTCTCTTCTGTTGTAATCACACTCCATACTTTCGAGGCGGGGGCGTTTATGTCTATGCTTTTTTTTGTTATAAGTGGCTTTTTCATTTGATATATATAGCTGTTTATGTAAATATTTTGGTCAGTAACAAAGAGTGTCCCAGTATTAACGAACGCAACAATTGAGATTGGACAAAAAAAATTATTTTTTTGACTGATCAATAATTAGTCAATGGAAGTCATCCAAACCATGGGGGCTTCTTCAAATGCCTATTTGTCATATCCGAAGGGTGCGATTTGTTATACGCCTGCAAATGTTTTTCTGAATAGGTCCAATTCTGGCATTCTCAGGTATTATGAATTCAGATATTGAACTTGAAAATGAAAACAAAGTAAAACAGCGCATCAACCTTGCTACGAAAGAGAAGGCTGTATTACAAGCCTCTGTTTCGGACTGATTATTTCGCAGCGAAACAGTCTTATATTTCATCAAAGCATCGCATAACTACTTCAACAGTGGTATCCAGCCGCGTATTTAAGCTGATTTTTGAGGATAATGCCTGCCGATGGACAATACAGATGATAATTTAGGAACCACCGACCTTAGGCGGCGGCTCTTAGCTAAATCATCTTCTATTTTACTATTCTCCCAACAAAAGGAGTCTTTTTTATCCACGTCGGAGTAGAAAAGGTCATTTTTCCTAAATAAAATTCCTTTCCTGGTGATTTACAAAAGAATAAAAGTTGTATATTTAGATTGAGTTTCCGAATTTTTAATATTGTACGGTCATGGCTGAAAATTAGACAAGCAATAAATATTTTGAAATGAGAAAGATAATTATTCAAGAGTTTATCACACTAGATGGGGTAATGCAGGCACCGGGCGGACCTGAAGAAGATAAATCGAACGATTTCAAATACGGTGGTTGGACCGCACCTTATTTTTTCGAAGCTGACGAAGAGGCAAATGAGTTCATGCAGAAAAACATGAACTCCACTGACCTTCTTTTGGGCAAGAAAACATATGAGATATTTGCCGCTTACTGGCCCCAACATGCAGAAATGTGGCCAGGTATCAATGATGTCACAAAATATGTAGTTTCTAATGGTCCGATGGAGCTCACTTGGGAAAACTCAGAGCTGATTACTGGTGATGTCGTAACACGGATCAAAGAACTCAAAGCCGGAAACGGATCGATTTTAAAAGTGATAGGCAGTGGTGATTTCGCCCAGACGCTATTTAAACATGACCTGGTTGATGAGCTATGGCTCATGATTTTCCCAATTATGCTCGGTACAGGTAAATGTTTGTTTGAAAAAGGTGCCATGCCTGCGGCCTTCACACTAACGGAGCATCTGATTACATCTAACGGTGTGATTTTTGCCAATTATAAGCGGGCAGGAGAAATTAGGACAGGAACAGTTGGATAATGCTGTCAAGCAGTAGGATAATCCTTCTTATTCCAGCAATTCAAGTTCAAGGAATTTCCCCTAACTCTTTTTACATTAGGCTAATTTATTGCCATATGATAAATTTACGCAATAAAGAAAGGCATCAATTCAGAATCATCCAAGGTTTGAAAAACTTTTTGCTTTTACAAAGTTGGATTGCATAAGAACATTTTAGCACTCATATAGGCCTGCTGATTGTTCCTCCGGATAGATTGCGGCTACACCTCCTCCTCCTATAAGTTTTTCAATTGTGTTCAATGCTTTTGCTTAATGTTGTATTACAAATTGTCGTGGCAATTCAACCCATGTCTTTAAAAATAGTTGCGCAATCCATATCCAAGTTTATATAACTCTATAGTAGATTGAAGCTTTCGTGGTGTGTTGGGACAGATCGTCTCATATTTTGTCCAACATAATCACAAATGGCGTCAAGACAGGTTTTTAATTCAGAAGGAGCTATTAAAAGAAATTTTGAATAAATTCAGGTTACCCTTTGTTAAAGGAATATTGGCTTTAACCTTTATCAAATCCAGCATTAGAACCTTAATCCTGGGGGAATTAAACCAACAATTAAAAAATTCACCGCCTAGAGAGCCTCCAGCCCATCTACCATATTGATTGTTAATAGATTTTGCCAACGGCAGGAAAAAGGCCTCCAGATTAAAATTTCATAACAAAAAACTGTGAAGAAAAAAATATTTATCAAAATTTTATATTAAAGTACGCAAA
>DATJDF010000285.1:0-4483 GCA_035497555.1 Arachidicoccus sp.
ATTAAGGTTACATGCTCGTCGCCGGGTCTGAAACCCGTGACCATACAGCTGGCGGGGAAGTAAGTTGCCTCTATTGCAAGGACAGCCACGCATTTATTAAAATGGGTGGCTGTTCTTATTACGGAGCGTTAGAAAAACTATAATCGGCTAAGTTTGGATTGCGGCCTTAATTTTTATGCTATAAGTGTCAGGAGTCAGTAGATAAGGATTCTTTCAGGATAATCATTATTCTACTTTGAGGCTTTCCGTTGGATTGGCCCTTGCGGACTTAAGCGTTCGGATACATAACACGGTCAGGGCAATAACCATCATACCGATACCGCTGATTAAAAATATCCACCAGCTCAAATTTGTCTTAAAGGCAAAGTCCTGAAGCCATTTATGTGAGAAATACCAGGCTAACGGAAACGCAATAATGGAGGCGAGCAGCACTAATTGAATCAGGCTTTTGGAGAGCAATAGTATAATTTGATTCACGGAAGCACCGAGCACTTTTCGGATGCCTATTTCTTTAGTTCGCTGATTGGTCATAAAACTGACCAGGCCAAGGAGTCCTAAGCAACTGATGAATATGGCCAGGCCTGTTGCCCATTTAAGTAGTTTTGAAACGCGGAGATCATTATCATACAAATGCTTGATCGCCTCATCAAAAAAAGTGAGTTCAATATCATTATTGGGATACAGATTTTTGAACAATTTACTGGTTTTGGCTAATGTAGATCTCCAGGATGCCGAACCGCCACCTGAATTACTATTGTTCAAGGAAATAGATATGAGTGATCCATAATTGCGATTGTCAGCAAATACAACAGTCGGCTCAATGGCGTTATGCAGTGACATGGTATTGAAGTCTTTCAGCACGCCTACAATCCTTGCCGAATCAGTAGGACCACCCTTAATATATTGCCCAACTGCTTCACCGGGTTGCTGATAACCTATTATATGCATCAGGGATTCATTGATGAGCGCATCTGTGACCCGCGCAGTGCTATCCACATGAATATTATTCCCTGCTAATAGTTTGAGGCCAAACAGGCTCAGGTATTGATTGTCTACGGAACGGACATGGGTATTGCCAAAACGGCCATTTTCCCCGTTTCTGGTCCAGGTGATTTCAGTCTGACTATAGCCATTTCTAATGGGGGGTGAGGAGGAGAGGGAGGCGTCATTAATACCCGGTAATGCTTTTAGTTCATTTAACAGTACGAATTTTTTGCTTTCGCTTCTTAATTGGAAATCCGGAACGGTGAATGAAACAATGGCATTTTGCTTAAAACCTAAATCGTGGTTAATAACATAATGTATTTGTTTGCCAATGACAATGACAGCAATCAGGAAAACCTGTGCAATAACAAATTGGCCGACAGTCAGAACCCTACGAAGAGAGGAACTTCTGGACATACCGCTTTTGATAATATTGCTTTTAAGTACCAGGGCAGGCCTGAAGCGGGTCAATATAAATGCCGGATAGATGCCGGCCAGGAGTGTTACAGCCCCTAAAATGGTTAATATGAATAATACGGTACCGGATTGCAGTAATTCAATTGACTTTAAGCCTTCCGGAATAAAACCCTTAAACATATACATGAGTATGGGTGAAAAAAGAAGTGCTAACAGGGTCGCAAATGATGTAAGTAAAAAAGTTTCGGTAAGAAACTGGTAAATAATCTGACGGTTATTCCCACCAAATGTTTTTCTGATGCCGATTTCCTTTGCGCGTAAGGATGACATCGCGGTGGATAGGTTGACAAAATTGATAACCGCCAGCAGTAGCAGCATTACTGCCAAAATGCCCAGATTTAAAAGAGATGATTTACTTACAGTGCCATCTAGTTCCATATTGAAATGGATATCTGACAAAGGTTGCAATCTGCCTATTGACTGGTATTTGGGCTCAACTCCTTTTTCGTTTTGTTTGTATAAATTTGCCAATTGTTTATTGACGACAGCAATATTGGCGCCTGGATGTAATAGAACCAAACATTGGGAACTGCCATCCAGGTTGGTCCAGGAGCCTTCCATCATCACTGATTTGATTAAGGCTGTTTGTGTTAGTGTTTTAAGGGAAAGGAATATTTTCGTATTAAAATCCGTCCGGCCTTTAAGATCGGCCACTATACCTGTAATTTTAAAGGGAATACTATCCTGAATAACCATTTGGCGGCCAATAAGCTTTTCTGGGGAAATATTTGGAAAGTAATTGTTGGCGACAGATTTGGAAAGTACTACCGAGTTGAGCTCATCTAAAGTGCTTGCATTACCCGCCAACCATTGGTGTGGAAACACCTTAAAGTAATTTTCGTCTGCGAATGCGATGCCCTCCACGTTGGTATGCACTTCTGGGTTTGCATTTTCTATACCGGTGGCAATATGTGGATCATAGAAAGGTTCATTAATGTAATGTGCTACCGATTCTATTGCAGGAATATTTGCGGCGATTGCAGCCGGAGCAGGCAGTGAGATCGCAGCTCTTAGTCCATTTGCTCCCAAATCTGTTATCACCCGGTAGGTATCTGTCTTTCTAGGTTCCCACTTATCAAAACTAAAATCGTACCGGATGATCACAAATATAACCAAGGAGGCACTGATGCCAACTGCGAGCCCCAGCATATTTATAGTTGTTATCCCTTTATTTTTCTTGAAGCTTCTAAGGGCTATCAGAACATTTTTTTTAAGCATAGTAGCTGTTTGTTATCATTGATTTGATGGGCCTGGTCGTATTTGCCCGCCTCCTGGACATTTACTATTGATAAATATGCCATAATTTCAATGTGCTCTAAATGAGATGCTTAGATATAGTGCATTGATCTGACTGTGCGGTTCTGAACACCTGTTGTATCGTAACCGGACAGTATTGGGCGAGAGGGAATTTTATAGTTGACTGATTATCACGGGAGATGTGAATTGGCATATTATTTCGGGATACAATCCTTGCCGTTTATCTACTCTTTCTCGGGAGGGGTATGGCAACGAACGTTAAACAATTAAGATGAACCTGTTCAAGAACTATTTCAAGATCGCCTGGCGTAGTATGGTTAAAAATAAAGTCAATTCCGTAATCAATATTACGGGATTAGCTATCGGCCTCGCCTGTTTTCTGCTAATTGCACTATATGTTGTTGATGAAACGGGCTATGATCATTTTTATCCGAATAAGGAGCGAATATATCGGATTAATGCTGACCTACGTTTCGGTGGAGAGAATATGAAAATGGCCCAAACCGCTGATGTTATGGGGCCACTACTGAAAAAGGATTATCCACAGGTAGAACAGTATACCCGCATATATACGAATAACGGCGCAAAACTAATAAAAAGAGGTGAGGATTATATTAATGAAACTAAATGTGCTAACGTAGACTCAACTTTTTTTGATGTTTTTCAAATGCCGGTAATTGCCGGAGATATCAGCCATGCTCTTGATAAGCCTAATACAGTCGTGCTTACAGCCTCCACCGCCAATAAGTATTTTGGCAGTATAAATGTGATAGGTAAGAGCATTCTGGTGAAGTCCGGTGAAGCACTACAGCCTTATATGGTAACTGCAGTAGTGAAAGATATTCCCCCGAACAGCCATTTTCATTTTGATCTGTTTTTTAATATGCGGGGCGTGAATTATAATTGGGGTGCAGCGACCAGTCATAATTTTTACACCTATCTTTTGTTGAAAACAGGGGTGGATTATAAAGCTTTCGAAAAGAACTTCACTGATTATGTAAAAAAATACGTGGTGCCGTATGCGAGGAAATTTATGAATATAAATAGTCTTGAGGAGTTTGAAAAGGCTGGCAATAAACTGGGATATTCTTTGATACCCCTGACCGATATTCATCTGCATAGCCATCGTCTGGCTGAGCTGTCGCCTGGCGGAAATATGCAGTATGTATACATCTTCAGTGCTGTAGCACTATTTATTCTTATTATTGCCTGCATAAACTTTATGAACCTGACGACTGCAAGATCCGCGTCCCGCGCAAGGGAAGTAGGTATACGCAAAGTACTCGGAACTGAAAGAAAACAACTGATAATTCAGTTTCTTTTGGAATCCGTCCTAATGGTTGTATTAGCATTGTTACTGGCTGTTGTTGTTGATTTTTTTGTTATAGATGCGTTTAATAATCTGGCTGCAAAAAGATTGCAATTGTCCACTCTTTTATCTGCGCCCTTTATTATCTTGCTTGTATTGTTACCTTTGATAGTTGGACTTTTGTCTGGAAGCTATCCTGCCTTTTTCCTATCTGGGTTTAAGCCCATTCAAGTATTAAAAGGCAAATTAAATATGGGCGCAAAAAGCAGTCGTTTTCGTAATGTATTGGTTGTTTTTCAGTTTGCGACTTCTATTATACTTATTATAGCCACAATTGTTGTTTACAGGCAACTGAATTATATACAGACTAAGAATATTGGATTTGCTAAAGATCAGGTTCTCGTTGTAAAAAATACGGGACCCCTTGGCAGTAATGCTGAAGCCTTTAAGAATGAA
>DATJDF010000286.1:0-3944 GCA_035497555.1 Arachidicoccus sp.
AAAAAAATACCCTACGGCCGAAAAATCCGCAACAGTCTTTGGGGAAGCGGACTCCCACTGCCCCGCTTTACTATCTGTTAGATCTTTATCATAAGACCGTTCACGCACTACTGTATACATCCGGATATTACTTGCTTCCTTATTTGCGGAGATTATATAATCAAAGGCGCTATTGACTGGCTGATTTCTAAAACCTTTTACTGGCATTTCCATATTACTTTGACCCGAGCAAACCCAAACGTCTCCAATCAGGATGTTTTCCAGCCTAACAGGCTCACCGTCACTAATGGTAATACTTTGAGCCGTAAAGGAACCAACTGGCGTCTGCAATTTAACAGCCCAGTTCCCCTCCGCATCACTCTTAGTCTCGACAGCCTGCTTTAGCCAGGAAGCCTTCACTTGTATGGTTTTGTCTTTACCAGCCCATCCCCAAAGATTCACCTTTGTTTGCTGTTGCAGGACCATATTGCTTCCGATCACTTTTGGAAGTTTTATCTGGGCAAAAAGTTGCCAGCTGAAGGCCAATAGAATGGTAAATAAACAAATTCGTTTCATAAATTATCTTTTAATATGGCTATAAATATAATACAATATTGGAATATAACGATTCTATTTCGCGCGGTGCAAGCTCACGCTGTGATGACCCATTTTCTTAAGCGGCCTGAGATGCATAATCATTGTTTTGGAGTATTCAGAACAAAAAAGATTATTTAGCGGCTGCACGATAATAGCTTTATGCTGGCATTTAGTGCAGAGATTTAATGTATCATATATAAGGAATATGACAGGGCATCGGTTATTAAAGACAACTTAAAGATCAATGCAATAAAACTGGATGACTATCCATGTTTTGTGACAAATATTATATGTTTGATTTTGGCAGGTATAAAAGATATAATTCTATTAATTGAAAATTTAAGGATATATTTACACCACTGTACACTTAAGTAATTTCATATTTTTAATTACAATATTCAATGAATAGTGCCTAATTTCAAATGATCAAAATCCAGGAAGGTATAATACGATAAAATAATTCCCTTTTTAATAAATCCCTTCATCTATCTGACACTTAATGAAGCGTGAAAATAGCCAAAAATTATAATGATATCTATAACACATAATACCAATGACAAATACCAAGGCTGGGACGCCTACGCGATGGATAATCAATTAATTAAGATACACGTTATTCCAAGTTTAGGAGGAAGGATAATTCAATTGGAAATGGATGGAAATAATTACCTTTTTGTAAATAACTTACTCAAAGGTAAAGAGCCAGGTCCAACTGGTCTAAGTGAAACCGGATCCTGGTTAAATTTTGGAGGGGAAAAAATATGGCCGGCCCCACAAGGATGGGACTTATCTAATCAGTGGCCTGGCCCTCCAGATCCTATTCTTGATAGTGGAATTTATTCGGTGATTGACGAAAACAACCACACAGGGGAGAATAAACTAAAGCTCATAAGCCCATATGACAATTATACCGGATTACAAATAGCAAAAGAAATTGTCTTGTCAGAAACGCGTTCAGAAGTATCCATCTGCGCAACATTTTATAACAAAAGTACTGTTTTAAAATCGTGGTCTATTTGGCCGGTAATTCAAGTAAATACTCCAGATTTAAATATGGAGGATCGCTATCAAATTGTTTGCCCAATCAATTCCAAGAGCGATTTTGAGAAAGGTTACAAAGTAATGCATGGTATTGCGAATAACCCTCAAAATGGACTAGATTCCTATGGCAATATGGTCATCAACTACAAATATATTGTAGCAAAGGTTGGGTTAGACGCTAATTCAAATTGGTTGGCCTTTATGGACAAAGTAACAGGAAAGGTGTTCCTTTTATTATTTACCCATGAGGAAGACCAATTCTATCCGGAAAACACATCCATACAAGTATGGACACAAGGTAGAGGTATCATCTATTCCAGAAACAAAATCGTCGAATATGCGAATGACCTTGTGATTAATCCCCCCTATATTGAGATGGAATTATTATCGCCATTAAAGGAAATTCCACCAGGAGAAAGCATGCGATTTGAATACCGAATGTTAACCTGTACCATAGCAAAATATACGGAAATAAAATCCGTAAATAATATAGCCGTTATCGCCACTTCTTTACGTTTACAAACTGGGATAGAAGGACTTCTGGTAATTGGCCAATACGGTGTATTTTCCAATGGAACTATTAGACTACAATTTAAAGATAAAAAAAACAATTTAATACAGAGTCCAGGTTTTAAGTTCGAAAAGAGTGTGTCCCCTTTTGAAGAAGTTATTTTAGAAGTAAATATAAGCCGTGTAATGTGGTTAATCGATCAGGATTTAACAGCCATGCTCACACTTGATCTATTTGATCAGGACAATAAATATATAGGAGAATTGGATCAAGTGAGACTAGATCAAAGGCCTTCCTAAGCAGATACTTTGGCTATAATAGCTATTAGCAATAAAAGGATTGACACGCTCTCCAATTCTTTTACGAAGCTTGGTATAAGGATGTATCCCACCTTAAATATAAAGTCATAGGGATACCTCTATTAATTGATAGGTAGTATTTTCAAACAAGCAGGGCTGGAAACGACGATTTTCTCTCCTCTGAGCGCTAATAATCCAGATTTTTCGTCTCTTTGAAAAATGACCACTTCATCACTATGCTGATTTGCCACCAAGAGGTAATCTCCAGTCGGGTCTATCACAAAATTCCTTGGTGATAGACCCATAGTGGAAGGTAGTCCTATAAAACGCAATTTCCCGTCAGTTTCATCTACTCCATAAATAGCAATGCAGTTGGACTTTCCTCTTGTTGATGCGTATAGGAATCTTCCATCTGGGCTGAGCTGAATATCCGCACTGCCCCTATCAGCTGATTGGTCATCTAGTGGAATTTCATTCATTTGAATCAGGGTCAAACGGCCGTCTTTTTTTTGGTATACCGACACAGTCCCTGCTAATTCTGCGATCATATATGCATACGGTAGCCGGGGATGGAAGACAATATGGCGCGGTCCACTTCCCGCCGTTACTTCGATAGACATCCCTCCTGTCGGGTCAAGCGGTTGCTCCCCGGTCGGTATTATGGGGTAGGAGATGATCCTGTCCATCCCTAAATCTGCACAATATAGGAATGCCTGATCCGGGGAAACGACCACCGAATGTACATGGGATTTCAACTGACGAGTCGGATGTATGCCGTGACCGGTATGTTGAATGCGCTGCACATAGGGACTTATCGAACCATCTGAATTTATTGGAAATGCACTTAGATTACCGCCATTATAATTTCCGGAAAATAACCATTTACCACTTTGATCCACCGATACAAAACAGGGAGCTTCTCCTCCACTGTCTTGCTTATTGATAAAAATTAATTGTTCACTATTTAAATCAAATTTGAAAGCACTAACTTCGGGTTTTCCGCTTGTTTCGTTTGTCGCATATAAGAACTGACCACCCGGTGCAAAACACAGATAAGAAGGATTGTCTATGGCTACATAGCTCACCATTTTCACCATCCTGGTCGCCCTATTAATCCGGTATACATATATCCCTTTTTTTTCTCCTGAATTATAGGTTCCTACAAATAAATAAAACGATCCAGTTAAAGAAGTTGCCGACATCATTAATCGTACGTTGAGTGAAAAGATAAAAACAAACTTAAATAAAATAATTTTTTTGATCTGGCGGTCTAATGTCGGTTAAATTCCCTTCATAATGTCTCAGATTCCTGGCCTCATATGGATATTTACTGATTTCTAATTCATTAATATCAATTCCTAAACCTGGCTTATCTGAAATATGCATATTGCCGTCTTTGAACATGACCTTTTCATCACATATTTGTCCGCGATAGGTTACATCACTTGACATTGTTTCCAATAAATAGAAGTTAGGTGTGCAAGCCGCCAAATGCAAAGTAGCTGCATTTGCGACAG
>DATJDF010000287.1:0-3804 GCA_035497555.1 Arachidicoccus sp.
CCGGTATGGTCTGGAAGGATGCCCATGACAGCAAGGTCAGAAAATACGATTACACCTATGACGCTGCCAGCAGACTGACGGGAGCCAACTTTGGCCAGTACACCGCCTCTAATTTTACCGCTACAAAGGTAAATTACAGCGTGAGTGGATTAACCTATGATGAAAACGGCAATATTAAAAAGCTTGTTAGAACCGGCCTGCTGACTGCCGGTACCTCGACTACCATAGATAATTTGGCCTATACTTACCAGCCAGGCACCAACAAGCTGTCAGCAGTGACTGACGCCATTCTGAATAATGCCGGCGAAAAGCTGGGAGATTTCCAGGATGGTAATACCTCAGGCACCGATTACAGCTATGATGCTAATGGCAATATGACGATCGATAAAAACAAAAAAATTACTCAAGTCGTCTATAATATCCTAAATTTACCAAGAGAAATCAGGGTAAACGGTACGGCGGGTAAGGGCACGATTCGGTATTACTATGACGCAGGAGGCAACAAACTGCGAAAGGTAACCATAGATAGTACCACGCTACCGGCAAAACAAACTGTCACCACCTATATCGGTGGCAGCGTCTATCAAAATGATACTCTGCAGTTCTTTGGCACCAGTGAAGGCAGAGTAAGACCTGATGCGGCGAATACCGCCTTTGTGTATGACTATTTTCTAAAAGATCATCTGGGAAATACCAGGATGGTGATTACAGATGACTATAGTGTAAGTAGTCCCATACTGGAAACGAGTAGTTATTATCCGTTTGGGTTGATGCAGAAAGGAATTGGAATGACCGCCACAAACCCAAATCAGCGAAATAAGTACCTGTTTAACAGCAATGAGTTGCAGGATGGCGAATTTAGAGATGGGGGCGGACTGCAACTAATGGATTTTAATGCCAGAATGTATGATATGCAATTGGGCCGATTTTGGCAACAGGACTTATTTGCAAATATTCATCCTAATGTGTCCCCGTTTATATTTGCCTACAACAACCCCATTAGACTCCTTGACCCCACGGGATTGGATACATTAATAAATACCGGTGAAAAGGATAAAAGCGGAAATATTATTTATACGGGTGAAACTAAGTTAAGTGATGTAACAGTAAGAAGTGGAGTCAATCCTAATGCAGCACATTATTCTTATGAATTATACTCCGCCTATTACGACATAAACCATAGTTCAGGATATTCCGATTACGATATTTATAAAAATGTCGGAAATGTTTTTAGTGAAATGAATGATGCTGACTGGAGATTATATTCCAAAGCCTCAGACCCAGGAGCAATTGCTTATAGGGCCTACATATTCCAACATGCCCATAAAGACCAATTGTTTGCACTGGGCATTTTTGCTTCTCCTCTAATAATTGCATACAGTCCAGAAGTATTAGCTCTTGCATCTGATGGTGCCGGCGCAGGTTTTAGGGCAGGCGGAAAGGTATTGGATGCTTTAAATGAAGCGCAATGGGGGCTATCGGGTGCAACAGTCGATGCTCTAAGCTCTGCCAGAGCCCAAATAGCAGCTACTGTAATATCTATCTTAGGTAAATCTGCAAGTCCAAAAATGGTCCAAAAAATTACTGACTGGGGCAATAAGTTTACAGACCCAGTAGAGCTTGCTCAGCAAATTAAAGATGTTAAAGAGTTTATAGATAATGTAAGAGACTTAATAAATCGATGAAAAGCATAGAATGAAAGAATTACAAGAGAAGTTAATGCAAATAAAGAGTAGTCTAACCCCTCGTCAACAAAAATATATCAACCTTCGCTCGCTGGAAAATTTCTTTCAATATTTTGATGAACTGGAAGATGAACATAAGTGGGTTGTAGAGAGGATTATGAGAGATTATTTTAAAATAATTGAAAAGCATAATTACTTGATTGACCAACGTACGTGCGCTGAAATATCTTTTAGCCATATATTGAAAATTGGACAATATTATAAATCTGACGTGGGGTTTAAGTACTGCTTAAAGTTGTTGGATGTGTTCTATAGGGGGCTTCCGGTTGATTTTTTGTTATTAATTTCTGGCGTCTTGGCTAAGACTTTTTATTTCCCTGTGGTTACTTTGTGTTTATTTTTGAGATGGTTATACTTAAAAAAAAATTATGGAGATAAGCATAAAACGTACGGCGTAATGTATTAAAGTCTTATAGGGTTTTAATTACCAAAATGTAGTCCTCATTTTAAACACACCTCAAGAATTGATTATAAATAAGGGAGTTAAGCTATCTCAGCCTCTACAAAAATCATCATTTGAAATTAAATTTTATACGCCTCCTCCAGCGGTGGATGCCACTCGTCATGCCGAATTTCCTGATCCTACAAAAATAGTTCGTCCTAAGAAATCGTCGACTGTTTATTATCTGGTGTTATAAATTAGTATTTAAAAGATTATTAATAATGCAATTAAACCTTAAAGAAAACATAATTAGCCAAGCAAAATTTTTTCTGGAAAACATGGATGAATTTTTTCCTTTCGGTGTGGTGATAGATAATCAAAGGAAAATTAAACCTATAAGCGCTTATAATGGCGATGAATATCCTACTTCACAATCGGTAATTAAACAATTAGAACAAATAATTAAAAATGGGATTCAGAATAAAGAATATCTTGCAGGGGCAATTGGTATAGATATTTTTATTACAACAAATGACGATAAGAAATCAGCAATCGAGATACGTGAATACCCCTCTCACGATAATTCCATAAGTAGGGTTCCTTATTCTAAGGAAAAAGGGAGATTTTTGTTTCAGGATGATAGGTAAGGTCAGCCTTTCTTGCGATCGTAAATAGGGATTTACCTGTTAGATGAAAGAAGTCAATACGATCACCTGTTGCTAAACTATCTCATGCTTCATTATTTACACAGTTTGGAAGGCATGAATTTTCTTAACCTTAATAGAGCTTTGAATGCGTATTGGATAGCTAAGCAAAAATCTTCTTCATTCCCCATCCGCTAATATTTATTACAGCCAAAATATGGCGTCAATAGAACCGCAAGTATGATTAGAGTAATTGCGACTTCTCGTCCAAGACCGTCCACACTCCAATGTGCTATAGCAGCAGATATTACAATGATGCCAAACGCGACATAAACACACTTTTTATATTTAGGCTTGATGAAGGGTAGTATCAATAGTAATCTTCCTAGCATTTTAAATACGGATAATTCTATTCGGAAATAATCCGGGTAATCCATTCGCCTAATATCCCTTTTTGACAAATCTGGATTAAAATGTGACGAAGGCATTATTGAATTGAAAGCGAATAAGAGCCAGGAACCAACCCAAATCATGGTTTTAAAGTTTTTCATCGGTTTTTAATTTGATCTGAATTGCTGAAAAAGGGGTAAGGTGAAGGATGGTCCTAACATCCATGTTAATTTGCTTCTGTGTATGCTTTAAATTCATTGAGGATGCTTTGCCAACCCATTTGTTGCATTTCTCTTGGGTTTTCATTTTCTGGCTCAAAAGCTTCTTTTATTTCGACTCCTTCGGAGCACTCCTCAAAATTGACAAGAACCTTCCTGCCGTCGTCTAAATGGTAATAGATTAAATCTTCCGGGATTAGTTCGTCATAGGTGCCGCCAAAATCAAAACCGGCTTCGCCGTTTTTTGCTTCCATTCTGCTTTTGAATTTTCCGCCTACTTTAAGATCATTTTCTGCATGAGTTGTATGCCAGTCTTCAGAAGCTGCATTCCACTTACATATGTGATCTGGTAAGGTCCAGTATGCCCAGACTTTGCTTAATGGCGCATCTACGATTGTCTTGATTTGAATGGGATTGCTTAATAA
>DATJDF010000288.1:0-1986 GCA_035497555.1 Arachidicoccus sp.
ATTGGATGTTTTTCATCGCAAAGGGTATCACCGGTCTTGATTTCTTTAAATCCAACTGCTGCACCGATGTCACCTGCTTCAATAAAATCAACAGGATTCTGTTTGTTGGCGAACATTTTCATGATTCGGCTGATTCTTTCATTTTTGCCGCTTCTTACGTTGAGTACGTAAGAACCTGCATCTAAATGGCCGGAATAAACCCGGAAGAATGCCAGACGGCCTACAAACGGATCCGTCATGATTTTGAATGCCAATGCAGCAAACGGTTCTTTTGCATTCGGCTTACGAGTGAGTACTTTTTCAAGATCATATGGATCATGTCCTTCAATAGCCTCCACGTCAGACGGAGAAGGCAGGTAGCGACAAACCGCATCAAGTGCAGTTTGAACACCTTTATTTTTGAAGGAAGAGCCACACATCATAGGTACGATGCTCAGATCAATACAAGCCTTTCTGATCGCATCATGGATTTCATCTTCACTGATTGTGTTTGGATCATCAAAGAATTTTTCCATTAAAGTATCGTCATATTCTGCAACTGATTCAATCAGTTTGGCACGCCATTGTTCTACTTCTTCCTTCATGTCTTCAGGAATAGGTATTTTTGTATAGGTCATACCTTCAGTAGAATCATCCCAGATAATCCCAATATTTTTAATAAGGTCTACTACACCTTTAAAATCATCTTCAGCACCGATTGGTAATTGCAGTGGGACAGCGTTAGCGCCCAGCATTTCTTTCACCTGGTGTACAACATTTAGGAAGTCAGCACCGGAACGGTCCATTTTATTAACAAAACCGATACGGGGAACTTTGTATCTGTTAGCCTGGCGCCAAACAGTTTCTGATTGAGGTTCAACACCGTCAACGGCAGAAAACAAGGCAATTAGTCCATCGAGTACGCGCATGGAACGTTCAACTTCCACTGTAAAATCAACGTGACCTGGAGTATCGATGATATTGAATGAGTAGTTCTTGGTATCTGCAATGGGTTGACCGTTATCGGTTGGAAAATTCCAGTGGCAGCTAACTGCTGCTGAGGTAATGGTAATACCTCTTTCTTTTTCCTGTTCCATCCAGTCAGTTGTAGCACCACCATCATGAACTTCACCAATTCTGTGAATCATACCAGTGTAACGCAATATACGTTCGGTTGTAGTGGTCTTACCAGCATCAATGTGTGCGGCAATCCCAAAATTGCGTTGTAATTTTAAATCCGCCATATAATTTTTGTTTTATAAAATGTGTAAAAAACAGCCCAAAACTCTTTTCGCGCGGTTTTTAAGGCGCAAAGGTAAGAAAATAGATTGAATACAAGTTAATTTCCTGTGATATTTTGCCCGGCGTGGCCCTCACCGTTCAAAGGAAGGGCATCGCTCAGCGCTACTGCCTTCGGCAACACACCTGACCTGGCTTTAGAATTATCAAAACATACGCCTGGCGCTCCTGCAAATCATATTAAATTCCTTATTTTTGCCGGCGTAATAAAAAATTGCAAACAAAGGATATATGTTTAATAATTTATCAGATCGTTTAGAGGGCGCCTTCAAGAATTTAAAAGGAGAGGCCAGGATTTCGGAGCTGAATATTGCCAATACAGTAAAAGATATACGCCGCGCCTTATTAGATGCGGACGTTAACTATAAAATCGCCAAAGAATTTACCGACAAAGTAAAGGAAAAGGCGACTGGTGAGAAAGTTATCAATGCCATCAGCCCAGGCCAGTTAATGGTCAAAATTGTTCAGGATGAGCTGACAGAGCTCATGGGCGGGGTAGAAGCAGTATTTGAACTGAATGCAAAGCCAACCATCGTGTTGGTGGCAGGTTTGCAAGGAAGTGGTAAAACTACGTTCAGTGGAAAACTAGCCAATTATCTCAAAACCAAAAAAGGAAAGAAGCCGCTGCTGGTAGCGGCGGATATCTACCGGCCAGCTGCCATAGATCAATTGCATGTGCTTGGAGATCAGATAGGTGTAGAGGTTTTT
>DATJDF010000289.1:0-3573 GCA_035497555.1 Arachidicoccus sp.
ACTTGTCTTTCGGCATACTGAATGAAACGGAAGAGTAGATCCAATTGCTCTCTGCCTGGCGTATAGGAAGTATATTGTTGTAGGAAGGTGTCAATAATTTCTTCCGGACTTTTTGCTTTTTTAAAGCCTTCCTCACAATGAATCAGAAACAAGGAAAGCAGAACACCTGTCTTTTCAATCCGGTGAAATGGAAGCGAGGTAAATAAACTGTTGTATAACTGAAACCTAATGCCAACTTTGTTTTTAAATTGTAACAAAGCGTTGTTTGAAGACACTTGCATGCGCGTAGAATAATTTTGTAAATGAATAATAGCGTCCAACAGAACTATGGGGCTAAATTAGGACATCTTTCACAAATACCTGTTAGCATCGTCCTGCTCCAAATTTTTGATAACCTGTTTTATTTCCTGTTCTTTGCCCTTGGGATAGATCAGCAAAACATCCTCCTGGTCCACAATAATATAATCTTTCAAACCATCAACAACGGTCAACTTCTGTCCATCCCTTGAAATGATACAGTTTTCCGTATTACTTAAATGGATGTTTTCTTTTTGAATGAGCACGTTTTGCTTGTCATCTTTTTCCTTGACATCCCAGAGAGAAGCCCAGGTGCCAAGATCGCTCCAACCAATGTCTGCCGGTACAGTAAAAACATTATCTGCCTTTTCCATCAGGGCATAATCAATAGAAATATGGGGTGATCGACCGTAATTTGTTTCAATAAAAGCCGTCTCCTCAGGTGTATTGTAATAGGGCATGCCTTCCAGGAAAAGGTCGTATAATGCTGGAGCATAGTTTTTAAATCCTTTAATAACATCTTTTGTTTTCCAGATAAAAATCCCCGCATTCCACAAATAAGCCTTAGAGGTCAGATAAGCCTGCGCTGTTGCCAGGTCGGGTTTTTCTTTAAATGAAATGACCGGGAGGACCTTTTCATTTCCAGAAGACCGACCAGGGCCATCGGCACCGAATTGTATATAACCATAACCGGTATCTGGTCTTGTCGGCTGAATACCTAAGGTTACAAGTGCATCATGATTTCTTACAAAATCCACTGCAGTGCGGATTTTTTCTGTATAGCCTTCCTCTTTCAAGATCAGGTGATCAGAAGGCAGGATAATCATAACCGCCTCCGGATCCTGTTGGTAAAGCCGAAAAGCTGCATATGCAATGCAAGGGCCTGTATTATTGCGGGCGGGTTCAGTCAGAATATTTTGTGGCTGAATAGCAGGTAAATGGGCGGCAACCAGGTCTTTATACTGGTTATTGGTCAATACCATTATCTGGTCATCAGTCGAAAAACGAGCGGCTCTTTCCCAGGTCATCTGCATCAAAGAGGAACCTGTACCAAGTATATCGATAAATTGCTTCGGCTTTGCGACCCGGCTCTGTGGCCAGAAGCGACTGCCAATACCGCCAGCCATAATAATAGTGTATATGTTTGATGCCAAGTTTGCTATTTGTTTAGAAGTGATAACAGAGAGCGAAAATAATGGTTTAAAGGCAATACCTTGCTTATTATCTGCGAATTATCCGATCATAAAATCCGCCGAAATTATTTTTCCGTACACCGGCTTCTTCAAAAAATTCGCCTGGAAATCCCAGTTCAACTTTACTTATTTTGTTTAGTCGATCCATCTCATCAGATGACAGCCGGACCGTAAGGGACTTTAGATTTTCTGCCAATTGTTCTTTTTTGGTAGCACCCACGATAGGAATCGAAGCTACTCTCTGTTGACGGATCCATGCCAATGCCACACTTGAAGGGGAAACACCCAACGCTTCAGCAATGGCCACAACTTCCTTTGTAATTTGAATGCTATGGTCATCGAGTCTTTTGCTCTCCGGCTTAATGCGTCCTGGTTCGCCCCGCAAGTATTTGCCAGTGAGGGCGCCTCCGGCAAGTGGTGCCCAGGGCAGTAAAGTAAGCCCGAAATGTTCAGCCATTGGGAGTAACTCCCGCTCAGGGGTTCGCTGTAACAGACTGTATTCTACCTGTAGTGCTATAAACTGACTCCAACCCATTAATTCTGCGTAAGTATTGCCTTTTGCGATGACCCAGGCGGGGGTATCACTAATGGCAATGTAATTAACCTTGCCCTGCCTGACTAGATCATCCAGGCCCCGCATAATTTCTTCAATAGGTGTGAGATCATCCCATATATGCAGATAGAGCAAATCTATAAAGTCCGTCTGTAATCTTTTGAGGCTGGCCTCAACGCTGCGGATTAAATTTTTTCGGTTATTGCCTGAGGCATTGGGATTGGTCTCATTATCTTTCAAAGAATATTTAGTGGCAAGGACAAAATAATCCCGATCTACCCCTATATTTTTAAAGTAATTACCAATAATTTTTTCGCTGGTTCCTAATTTATAAATATTTGCGGTATCGACGAAATTCCCCCCCGCCTCGGCAAACTGATCCAGTATTTTGAAAGCAGCAGCTTCGTCAGCACCCCACCCCGCCTCTGTTCCAAAACCCATGGTACCGAGACAGAGTTCAGAAACCTTTAATCCGGATTTGCCTAGTAATTGATAATTCATAAATAATTTTATTATAAGATGTAATATGAAGAAGAATATTGATGAGGTCCAAAATGGGCCGAAAAAACCTCTACAAAGTTGTCCCAAAGTGGCCAACTTTCCAAGTTTTGTAAGGTTTCTGGTTTTACTTTTAACTTTTGCCATTTTACAATTATCTTTACGCCCATGTCCAATCCGAATCTAAATAACGAAGCTGAGCACCTCGATGGTCAGGAACGGGAATTTGAAAATACGATCCGGCCCAGGGAAATTGAAGATTTTTCCGGGCAGCCGCAACTCATTGAGAATCTGCGGATATTTATAAAAGCAGCGAAGATTCGGGGGGAAGCCTTGGACCATATACTTTTCCATGGCCCTCCGGGCCTGGGAAAAACGACTTTATCCAGAATCGTTGCCAACGAACTGGGGGTCAATATTAAAGAAACATCTGGACCGGTGATCGAAAAACCGGGTGATCTGGCGGGACTTTTGACAAGCCTTGACACAAATGATGTCCTGTTTATTGACGAAATACACCGGCTCAGCACCGTGGTGGAAGAATATCTTTATGCGGCCATGGAAGACTTCAGAATTGATATTATGATTGATTCGGGTCCGAATGCCAGAAGCGTTCAGCTTTCCATTCATCCCTTCACACTGGTAGGTGCCACTACAAGAAGCGGTCTTTTGACAGCGCCTCTCCTGTCACGTTTTGGTATCAAGTCCAGACTCGAATACTATAATGCAGTTACACTGCAGAAGATCATTGAAAGAAGTGCGCAGATCCTAAATACACCGACGAGTGCTGAGGCCGCCAGCGAGATCTCCAGACGCAGCCGCGGTACGCCACGTATTGCCAATGGGTTACTCAGACGGGTACGCGATTTTGCGCAGGTTTTAAATGATGGTCAGATCGACATTGGTATCACCCGCCATGCACTCAATGCATTAAACGTAGATGAGAATGGACTGGATGATATGGATAACCGGATACTTTCCACAATAATTGAGAAATTCAAGGGTGGCCCTGTGGGCATAACCACTATTGCG
>DATJDF010000290.1:0-10803 GCA_035497555.1 Arachidicoccus sp.
GGAAGAGTTGGATAACGTCTCCCTAAGCAAACTGGGCATATTTGCCGGCAATAAAACCAGGCTTTCCTTCGAGAGTGGTATAGAAGTGAGTGGTAAGGTAAAATCAATCACTCAAATGGGAGGTAAGAATCTTTGTATTCATTTTACGGATTGCCTGGTAAAGAACGCTTTAACAGGTGCCATTTACTTCAAACCCGAATGGGGACCATATGATATGGCCGTTGGGGAAAAAATCATCTCTGTATTCAATGGACATGCTGATAAAAACAACTATCCATTGGATGTGGCACCGCCTAATGACGCCCCCAAGCATGTCTACGACCAAAAAACCGTCGCTAAACAGCGAATCTACCAGCAAATAAGAACGGTGCGTAATGAATCAAAAGATTTTGAAGCCTTGCATGAGCTTTGGCTACAATTGAAAAACCATTACCCAGAAGACTGGCTGGGACCCTTAGAAATTTTAGAATTAATGTTACACCACCAGACGCATCCGGAAATAGTCACGGATATCCGTCAATATCTTACAAATAAAGCAAACAAAGAACAAGATCTGCAAAAGTTGATTAAAGACGGACTCCATTTAATAGATACGCCGGGCATCAGCCTGTATCTGCATCAGGAGACACCCTCCGTTCATTAAAGACCTCCAACTGTCAAAGTACAATTTTTCGATACACTCCCCTTCCGGATGAATAAATGGAGGGCAGCTTTTTATATAGCTGTATCCGCTGTTTACCCTTCAGAAGAAATGCAGCATTTGGATACTGCTTAGACTGTCTCCTGGGTTAGATTTGACCCATACTGCTTCAGAATCCACATGTGTGGGAAAAGCTTCAAGGTTTTTTTTCAAAAAAAGTTTAATTTCACAGAGCCATTGGATTATTCACCCTAAATTATGCAAGATGGAAACAAATGCAAATACGGAAACTTCCAAATCCAAAGAAGCAGTCAAACAATTTCTATCGAAAGGTTTTGGCCCCCTTATCAAAAAAGTGCTTTGCCGGCCTTTAGACCTCAATCAGGAATTCAAGGAGGATGATACCAAAGTAAAATCGGTGGTCATGATTCTGATTGCAGGTATTCTCTTTATCTTTTTACCCTATCTTTTTGTCGGGGAATCCAGAAAATTTCTTGGCTTTAGGTTCTTTTTGGGTATTGGCGTCATGGTGGTGTTAGCCCTGGTATTTATTGGTGTATTAACCTGGTCTATTAAACAGCTTTACCACAAAAAAGTCGATTTTCAGCAGGAATTGTTTACAGGTGCATTATGTGCCATTCCACTGATTATATTGCTGGTCCTGATTTGCATAATCAATCTTTTCACGGATCATAATGCATTTGCAGGAATGAATATGTTCTTTGGCGGCGGCATCGGTACCCTGTTTAACGTATACGGCTTCTTTCTGATGATTACTATTTGTTTTCAAAGTCTGCGCAGTGTTTACATCAAAGCCAATACGGCATGGTATCTTTCACCAGCCATTGTATTATTATCCTTCTACCTGGCTATAAAAATTGTGCAGTTAGTTTGATCTCTCACAAAGGGCAGCAAAGGATTTAAAAAAGCCATGGAGGAATATCTCACTCAGGCTACCTTTTAGCGAGCTTATCCGGGTGTTAGCCAGGCTCCAGCTTAATCCTCTAAATAAACCCGGTTAACTCTTTGGCCGATGGACGTAAAAATCTCATAACTACTGGTATGGCTGGCAGCCGCCATCTGTTGGACTGGTAGCGCTTCACCGAATATTTCAACGTCGTCCCCTTCTCTTGCTTCGGGTATTTCAGTAATATCCACCATCGTCATATCCATGCATACGTTGCCGATAACCCTGGCCATCTTTCCACGGATCATTACAGCTCCGGATCCATTTCCCAATAACCGGCTAAAGCCATCCGCATAGCCGATTCGAATAGTTGCTGTAGTAATGGGTCTATCCGCTTTACCTTTGCGGTTATACCCAACTGTATCACCAGGAGTAATATATTTGATCTGTGCAATAGTCGCTTTAAGCGTGGCCACCGTTCTTAGGTCCAGGTTTTCTCCGGTTGTATTGATGCCATAGAGCCCAACACCCAAACGGACCATATCCAGCTGAAACTGAGGGAAGCGGGCAATGGCTGCAGAGTTAGCCAGATGCCGGATAAAATCATATCCCAGACCAGCACTTAACAGGCCACAGCATTCCAGAAAAACCTTGCCCTGCTGGCGGGTAAATAAATCATCCGCCCCGTCTTCACTGCTTGTAAAATGGCTGAAGGCTGATTTTATATAAATAGTTGGCTGGTTTTGTAGTTGTAAGACCAATCTGGTCATTTCAGCAGGCTCGAATCCTAACCGGTGCATACCGGTATCAATTTTGATATGTACAGGATACCCGGTTAATCCCTGCCGCCGAAGGAATCCTACAAACTGTTCTAATATGCGAAAAGAATAAATCTCTGGTTCTAATTGATGTTGCACGATGGTTTCAAAACCATATTCATCCACATTCATTACCATGATCGGCACATGGATACCCCCATTTCTCAAAGCGACACCTTCATCTACGTATGCAACCGCTAAATAATCGATTTTATGGTATTGAAGTACACTTGCCATTTCAAGGAGGCCACTGCCATAGGCAAAAGCCTTGACCATGGCCATCATCTTCGTACCGGGCTGTAACCGGCTTCGATATACTTTCAGATTATGAACAATCGCTGACAAATTGATCTCCAGCCGGGTCTGATGCACTTTCTCGAGCAGTAAACCGAGAAGCGTCTCAAACTGAAAATGCCGGGCACCTTTTAGCAAAATGGCTTCTTCCTTAAATTTTCCAGGCTGAAAATTACGTATAAAATCAGCTGTCGTACTGTATTGCTCCAACACCGGTACACTAAGAATACTTTTTCGCTTTATCCACTGCGTCCCGATTGTTATAAGCCTTCGGATATGCTTATTTTCAATTAATGCAGCCATCTGATGATAAGCTGTAGATTTCTCTCCGGATTTTATCCCGGGAATATCCGATAAGATCAGCGTCGCCGAAAGCAATTGTTGATTTAAAAGATCAAGGGCCACTTTAAGCGATTCCGTATCCAGGCTATAGCTATCATTAATGACGGTGCACCTCCCTATGGCTGGCAACACCTGAAGTCGCATGTCTATTGCTGGCAGTTGCCTGACGCGCTCCAGAAACTGTGACTCCGTCAGACCTAAATAAGTACACACCGCCCAGCAGGTGATGGAATTCTGAATAGCCGCCTCATCAGTAAACGGTATACTCCACTGTGCTATCCTGCCTGCGTGTTTCCCACTGATTTCGGTATTATTTTCATCCCGGTTGATCTGCACCTGTAGTACCCTAAAATCAGCTTCTGCAAATTTTCCTATCCCCAAAACCTGTATCGAGCGACCACCCGTACCAGCATTGCCCGCTCCTACGTTGTTTGAGCGCTCCGTGTCCAATTCAAATGTTTTTCCCACTAAGGATCTAATCCAGCTTTCATCTGCGGGATAAAACAGCACACCCGCCCGGCGGAACAATTTCAGTTTCTCCTTCAACTTTTCTTCCTTATTCTCAAAACCCGTCGAATGTGCATCCCCTAAATTGGTTAATACACCAATGGTCGGTTGAATAACAGCCGATAAATGATCCATCTCCTCGGTAGTAGATATACCTGCTTCGAATATACCAAGCTCATCTTTATCCGTCATTTCCCAAACGCTGAGTGGAACACCGATCTGGGAATTAAAACTGCGCGGACTGCGCACAATCAGGAATTTCTCTGACAAAAGCCAGTTGAGCCACTCTTTAACGATCGTTTTCCCATTGCTGCCGGTAATACCAATTACCGGATATGTAAACTGCTTTCGATGTTCAGCTGCCAACTGTTGCAATGCCAATAAGGTATCGGGTACCACCAGAAAATTAGCATCCGTATATGCTGAGGATGACGGGGAAAGTGGAGCATGCAGCACAAAATTTCGGACACCTTGCTGATAAACATCTTCAATAAAATCCACGCCATCTCTATTGTCTGTCCTTAACGCAAAAAACAGTGAACTGGCCGCAAAACTAATTTTCCGGCTGTCGGTTCCAATATGCATAATAAGGGCCTGCGGCACTACAAGAAGGCCGGAGGCACCCAATATTTCCTTAATCTGCTGAATGGTATAGTTCATCTTTTTATGCCAGTGCCCATAACCTTAACCAGCTGAAACCTTATCTTAAGGAATACAAACGGGCACCTCTTTTTAATTCCTTACTATTTTATAATACACAAATTTACGTTACCCATCTGAACCTCTAATAGCTTCAGTTTACTCTTTTACATCTATAACAAAACCTTCACTGTGGGCCGAGAATTCCGGGGCATACATGCTTTCAAGGGTTGCAGTACCCGCTGCAAATATACCCATATGGGAGATGTGAACCGGATAGTCAAAAACATAGGTTCCTTTTGTAACATGATCAAAAAAGAAATCAGTCGTTACATCACCTGTCGTCTGATAATAGCTTAACCCATCCTGCCCATGGTAGCCACTTATGGTTTGGTCAGGCTGGGTACCCGCACCCCGCATATCCCGAAGATGCATATAATCCATTTCCCTATCCGTCGAAAAAGTTATTCTTACGACCAGCTTGTCTCCCACTTTTAGCGGCGTTTTGGAGGAAATGGCTACAAGCCTTTTGCCACCACTTGTATGCTCTTCCATAAAAAGCTGTTTCTTTAGCGTCAGGCCAGACGGAGCGGCCTCAGAAGCTTCGACCTGGCTTATAGGTGCCACATACTGCCAGTAAAGCGCCCCATAGCTTGGGCTGGCACTTTGCCCATTATTACCTTCAATTTTTATTTTCACCTGACCCATTTCAGGTTTAATATCAGCTACTGGAATACTACGTTTAAAATAGCCACTTCCAGCCTCCCGGGCACTCACTTCCAGCGTCTGCGCGCCCAGCTGCACTGTAATCTTGGCAGGCATATACTGAGGCTGTTTATTTGCGCCTAATAAAGCATAAATAGCGTCCACTGTACTGTTTGCTGTCGGCCAGCGATTGGTCTGCTTTTGAGCGATCAACCAGCGTTGTAGTGCTGCGCTGTAACCGTTCCAAGTCGGATGCGCATTTTGTGTACCGATTTCTTCTAATATACTGATCGCTAAAGCTTGGGTCTCAATTGGTGCATCGTACCACCGGTAATAACCTTCATTTTGCTTCCAGTACATCCCCAGTGTTTCACTTTGCACGGCTCTTTGTAACACTGAATTTAGTACTTGTTCAACTGCAAATTGGGGGTTACCAAACCGGTACTGTGATACAGCAATCATTAATTGCAAATAAACCGGTTGCTGTTGCCAGTTTTTTACTTCCTGTTCAAGGTAGAAATGCTCGCCGTCATTTAAATCTGCCTTAGAGACAAAGAAACTACGCATATACAAATACTGTATTTCAGATGCGCCTGGATGAAATTCACTTTGTTTTCCTTTTTTAGCGTCTGTCTTTTTCACTTCTGTCAGCCATTTTTCATAACGCGTTTTGTATTCCTGAATTAAATAATTACTTCCAGCTGCAGCAACCTGCATAAGAGGATCCATTTTATCTGTTCTTAGCAAATCCATTTTATGGAGCTGGCCAATACCCGTAATGATCCGCTGTGTTATATACAAATCTGCCCTGCCGCCCGGCAGCCAGGAGAATCCACCTTCAGGCAATTGTAAATCAGTCAGGGATTTTATGGCCGCCTGCTCTTTTGCTTTGAGTGCCGTTTTATTAAAAAACCGGGCCAGGGCACTCTTTTGAGCGGCTTCATCCTGTGCTTCCAGAACCCAGGGGGTCTGTTCCAATAAAACCGTTTTTAATGCAGGATTTTTATCAAGATTTGATTGAAGTGCATTCGTACTGTTATCTGCCAGCCAACCTTGTAATGTTTTGGCAATTTCGGGGTATGTATCAATAATATGGGCACCTACCACATCTGTATAAACCTGATTAAATAATTGTTCTGCTCTTTGATCTGTACTCGCTGTCAAATTTGGTAAGGCAGTGACGCTATACCAAACCGGGTTGGTCGTATATTCAAAAACCAGTGCCTTATGCTGAATCGAATGACCCGTTGCGGACGGAGCACCCGACTTGATCAATTTTTCCAGGGAGAAGCTTTCGCTACCACCCTGCTTCATGTAAATGGGTAGTGTCTCAGTCACCATCATCTGATTGGTTAATACAGGCAGCATATTCTGCTCTGCATCGCTGAAGTTTCCAGCAGAAGCTTTCATCAATACCTGCACTGGTCCGGTAAAATCTACGGGTATTGCCAGATTAAAATCTACGACTGAAGACTCGCCGGCAGGTACTGAAAAATTCTTTTCCTGACCCCTGTGACCACTCCATGCGTCCAGCACTTTCCCTGTAGCAGGATCCGTTAAAATCAATGCTGCTTTCCCGGCCAGCACTTTATCGCTCAGATTACTGATTTTAGCCGTCAGCCGGATCTGGTCGCTGCTTCTTAAGAAGCGAGGCAGATTCGGTTGGATCATCAGTGTTTTCTGAGCAACAATATTTTTGACATCTGTTACAAAATGCAGGTCTTTATCATAGGCGAGATTCATCCATCTCCAGGTGGTGAGCGCATCCGGCACCTGAAAATTAATCTTGAAATTACCTGCTGCATCACTATGCAGTTGTGGCAGGAAAAACGCTGTTTCTTTAAAGTCACTACGAATAACCGCCTGCTGTTGCAACTCAGCTGGCGGCTCTGTACTGTCCTGTTTTCCGTAACCAGCAATGACTACTTCATCTAAATTATCTGCATTCCCGGACTTCGATTTCTCCATCATTGGCGCCATAGCAGCGTCCGCACGCAAACCTTTAACAGCAACGCCGCCAGCCATACCTCTAAGCATGATATGACGTGAATTCTGGGCTGCCAACCGGCTATTAAAAATCAGCTGATCATAGTCCTTATCAAATTGATACTGTGGAAAAGCGGGAGCACCTTGCCACTCACCTGTGCTATTCGTTGAAAAATCATCCTGGCCATTCCAGGAATCAGCAGATAAATACAGCTCGGCGTTCAACCCGGGTATATTCCAGTGATGTTCTCTGAATGCGTCTAAAGACCCGTCATACATCGCGGAGAGTAATTCCACATTTTTCCAGTTTTTACCCTCTTTATTAATGCTTAAAGACCATTGCTCTTTGGCACCCGGCTCGACTTTATCGCGGTAGGTCTGGTAATGGATGGTCAGTGGTTCCGTTGTATCTTCCAGCGATATCCGCAGGCTCCCAGCATAAATCCTGTTATCTCTGACATAAAGATAATCCATCTGAGCTCCGGCTACATCTGCTGGAAGTAACTTATAATGAAGCGCTCCTTTATGGTCTTTCAACTGCAAATGTCCAAATATTGTCTTTGACTTGCCTGATTCCATTCTGGTAAGGGAATGAAGCAGATAAACCGGGTCGGCAGAACTTGCGACCTGTAGGCTGGCCATCTGGCCAACCTTAACCGAAGTCTCGGATGCATTCTCCCATTGGTAGACCGGAAAAGCACCTAATGGACTGCCTGGTTCATACAGGTAGACATAACGCTGGTCTTTGATTGTTTGTCCACCGCGTCCGGGTGCAGTCGCTTCCACTACATACCAACCCGGAGCCAAATGCCGATCAATAGCTATATGACCGTTAGCAGTGGTTGTTACTTCTTTTTCAAAAACAACCGCCTTCCTGGGCCAATTATTCTTATCGAGTTCATTGCTGTATTCATCATGCGGAAAGAGTTTGATGAACGCTGCTGAATCCATGACATAGGTATCGGGCTGTTCCCATAAGCGTTTTCTGATTAATCGCTCTGGCGCCTGCAGTGGAGTTACCTTTAAATGTACCTGCTGTGCAACAAATTTGCCGGCAGCATTCTGCGTGTTCAAAATTACCGAATCCAATAAGAGATCCGACGGTTCATCCGGAATCTGGAGCTGGATCATAAAGGGCTGAGAACCCAACACCATGGTCTGACGGCCTTGCTGTGTCTCGCCATTACCATCTGTTACGGCGGCCTCAATCTGGAAATGGAAATTGGCTAAACCGCGCATTTCTTCTTCATTGCCGCCAGTTGCTTTAAAAGTATAAGAGAACCTTCCTTTTGCATCGGTCTTAACGCTGCCATGGGCAATGGCAGCTCCCTGCCTTGGAGCCATAGGCATATAGCGGCTGGAACGAAGCCAGGGATAAGGATAGATGACCGTGCGGCTTATATTTATCTGAACACTTGCCTGATCCACGGCATTACCAGCATAGGCCATGGCCGTTCCCTGAACGGTAACAGAATCTCCTAATTTCAAGGCATCCTTTAAGGAATCAATGGTAACAAAATAAGTGGGGCGTTTATAGGCTTCCACCTGTATAGCTAAGCTGCCTTCTAATTCATCTGACCGTAAAGTGAATGTGCCCGGCAGTAATCCTTCGGGTAATGTAAAGGTACCCGTCAATGAACCATATTGATTAAGCTGAAGGGAAAGGGAGTCTACTTTCTGGTTGTTGGCATCATAGAGCTGAACCTTCCAGGATTTATCTGAAAGAAACAATGTTGACCGCTGGCCGTTTTTATAATTCAAACTGGCAATTCCCTTAAAATAAACGATCTGACCCGGCCGGTAAATACTCCTATCTGTAAAAAATGAGAGTCGTTTTGTCGACTCAGCGTCATCGTTATCATTTGCATTCTGATAAGTGCGGTAAAAATAGGATCCTGCTGCAAGGCTATCTTCGCCATTATACACAGTGATATCCTGTATCTGCAACTGTGATTTGTCTATTTGATCACCTATCTGTATAGCACCGTCTTTATCCGTAACCAGGCTAAATACTTTGTTATACTTGTAAGCTCGTTGCTCCCACTTCTTGCTGTAAAAATTTACTTTAGCACCAGCCAGGGGGGTACCCTTTTCCCGGTCCAGAATAAACAAATGATTACCATGCCTCACATAGGCAATAGACGAAACGCTAAATTCGCCAGCGGCAAGTCCTTCATCCATTGAAAAAATAGATTGCCGGCTGACGAGCAGAACATAGGCGCCACCCTGCAATGGCGGGAGTTTGATTTCGGTTCTGTGTGTCTGGTAATCGGTTGTTACCGGTAAATCCCGGGCAAAGCTTGCCACGGATGACTCCTTAAGCAGTCCGGACCAGGTTTTCTGGTCGAAATGTACTGAACTGCCCGGTGCTACCGGTACCCGCACAATTTTAAAATAGAGTTTACTTATATTTCTATACGTAACGAGGGCCCGAAAGGGCTGATCAGGCAGGTTAACGGATTCTAGTTTTACTTCGCTCGTAGGAGTCAGGATCTGACTACGCAAATTGAGCAGTTCCGCTTCACCCTTGCTTTTTGCCTTTACCGCTGCGTTTATTTCTGCGTCTTTACCCTCCTTGTCATTTTTATCCAGTGGATAGAAGGTATTTATAATATCCAGCGCCCGGCGGTAATCCCCCTGGTACAGTGTATCTGAAGAAGACAGAGGTTGAAATTTAGCTGCCCTGTTACTGTAATAGCTTGCTTTTAGAAATGCAGCTTCTTTTGCCTGATCGGCCTCTGGATAATCCCTGATTAGCGCAGTCAATGTCTGTAAATACAATTGATCTTTTCCAATCTGCCCGGGATCGTCTGCATTGTCAGAACCCGAACTAACTTCGCTACCAGGATCTGCCGGTAGCTGATTGTAACTCCATTCCAGTCTTTCGATATCTACGTCCAGTCTTGCAGCGGGGTTTTTATCCTGCAGATGAAAGCGAAGTGCCGCCTGGAAATATTGCAAAGCCAGCCACTGGGAAGAAAGGCTGTCCTGGGCCATTGGTCCTTCAAAAGTATGCTTACTGAACTTATCGGCACCAGCCAGCGCTGTCTTATCTGTCAATGTGAAAGGTTGTTCAGGCTGGACGCCGCTCTGTGGTTGATTTTTATAATAATCCAAGGCTTCATGGAGTATCAGATCATATATTGTTGGTCGTATTTTTTCTGTGTTGCCTTTTGTAACGATAGCCGAAAAATTTTTGTTTGGCGTCTGCTGTAATTGCCGTGCCGGGCTCAGTGCGGTTTTGAAAAGGCGGTCAATAGCCTGATCAAAATCTGATGCACTCCAGGTAGTCACATTATCCATACTGCGCCTCGCTGTCACAGCACGGCCATTTATTTGCCAGCGGTTCCCCTGATAATAACTTATTATTATATTGGCCTTAAGCACTGTCAGCAGACTCCTTGCGACCGGGTCCCTGCTGGCGTTTATTGCAGAATCGACCTGCCTGATGGGCAGATCCGGGTCCTGGTCCTCAATTTCTTTTTCAATCGCAATCTTATATAAAATAGTTTTTATGATCTGATCCTTCAAACCCGCCTTTTCAGCCAGTTCTGCAATCGCATTTACCTTCTGCAATGCAGTTCTCGGTTGCCGGTCTTTGATCAGTAAAGTATCGGTCTGCTGCCATAGCTTTTCTATCTGTTTGTCTTGTTGTGCACGCAATTGTCCCATAAATAATAAACTGATAAACAATAAGAAACAATAAGTATTTTTCATAATTAAATAAGTTTAGGCTATACTAAAGGTAGTTTTTCTTTGAGATGCAAAAAAATGGAAGATTACATAAATGTCACCACTCAGGTGGTTAATTAGTTGGTCGGCCGCTCGAGGGGGGGTGCGACTCCAAATTTTTGTAGCATCCTCTGGCACTGTCTGATCTGTAGTTCTATGCTGATTTTTGATTGATATACTTCTATATAACTTCTTATAATGTTTTGAGTAAGAACTTGTTACATCCCTGTGCC
>DATJDF010000291.1:0-5099 GCA_035497555.1 Arachidicoccus sp.
CAATACTTGTAATCGGTTACTGTGCCATCAATCTGTGTATATTTCGCACCATTATCACACCAAAGTGTCATAAATTTACGAGGATCCCCAGGTTCAAATTCATTATATGTCTTCTTATTGGGTGCCAGATTCCACCATGCACCGCCCGTCCCATCAAACATGCCAATCTCCTGCCAACGCCATGAATCAGACAAATCATCTCCGAGCCAGCCTGTACCGTTATGCATTTGGACCTCAAAAACAGATTCTGCATTATTCTCAGTGCTTTCCTTAAAATTATCACTGTAACTGCTCATTAAATGATATTCGCCGCTTTCGATGACGCTCTTCAACTCGGCCTGCGCCTTAGCAAACTCCGCCGGTTTTCCCAACTCGAGAATAGGTCTATACAAATAAGCCTTTGCCAAATAAGCTTCTGCGGCTCCCTTGGTCGCGCGTCCGGTATTTGCCGCATTTGAATATAAGGCGCTCCTTAAAGGTAGTAATTCTGCCGCTTTTTGAAAATCCTCAATGATCAACTGATAGACCTGGCCAGCAGTCGCATTTGTCGGATAATAATCATCACTGCTTTTTACCGGATCAGTAATTAGGGGAATCGTCTCGCCAAATAACATGCAAAGGTGCATATAATGGAAGGCCCTTAAAAAATGTGCCTCACCCAGCAGCCGGTTCTTCCTGGTTTCATCTATCGTCCCCGTAAAATTGGTAATCCTGTCTATTGCAATATTCGCCGCAAAAACGCCATTAAAATAATCTTTCCAGGTCGCTACGGGCATTTGATCACTCGACGGTGTATTGTAGGTGTCCTGATACATAGGCTCCCATTTAAACGTATGATTAAAATCATCTCCCGGTGCCAGTAATTCGTAATATAACATTCTGGCATAACCACCCTGGGTTCTGCCAATAATGGCCTGATAAGCCGGGAGAACAGAAGCTTCAAGTTCGTCAGCAGTCTTATAATAAGTATCAACAGACAATTCCTGTGGATTGATCAGATCTAAATTAGGTTTACATCCAGTAACCAAAATAGATCCAGTTAGTAAGAACCCCAATATATATAAAGTATGTTTCATGATATAATTTTATGATAATGAATGGAACTAAAATGAACATTGAATACCAAGGAATACTTCGCGGGAGTTCGCAAATGTTATACCCCATGGCGTCATTTCATCAATGCCTCTAACCAGATTATAACGTCCACCGTTCGCTCCATTGTCAGAGGCCACTTCAGGATCATATCCTGTATATTTTGTGAAAGTCAGAAGGTTCTTTCCGCCAATGTAGATGCGTAACTTGCTCACTTTCCATTTACTTACCAAGGCATCCGGAAGTGTATAGCCAATCGTTAAAGACTTCAACCTTAGATAAGAACCATCTTCAACAAACCTGTCAGAGGCACTTAAATTGTGGTTAGGATCACCCAGAATAGCTCTTGGAATATTGGTGTCTGTATTTTTTGGATAAACCGTCGTCACACCTGAAACCGGATTTTTAAAAGTCACCTCTTCGCTTCTATACCGGTCCAGTGTACTGGCATAATCATTATAATAATGATACATTCCCTCTCCCCAATACCTGCCATTATTATAAATATCGTTTCCATAACTACCCTGCCATATCATTGAAAAATCTAAGGTCCCAAAGCCTGCAGCGTAACTAAAATTAGAATTGAACCCATAACTGAACTTAGGAATCGGATTGCCAATAAAGTCCTTGTCGTCTGCATTTAAGATGCCGTCATCATTTCTGTCAACAAATTTTACATCACCAAGTGCCGCATTTGGGGCGAAGGATTTATCCGCCGCTAATTGCGCCTCAGTTTTATAAAGTCCATCTGTCTTATAGCCCCAGAACTGGCCAATTGAATGTCCCACAGCAGTTCTTGTTACGTTTTCCCCACCTGGGCTTACGCCACCTGCGAGAATTTCATTCTTATTACCTAGATTCAACACTTTGTTTTTAACTGTGGATATGTTTGCAGATAATGAATAATTGAACCTTCCTTCTCTCTTGTTATACGTCGCAGCAAACTCAAACCCTTTATTGCTTATACTACCTGAGTTTAGTGTGGGGAAGTTGTCTACATAACCTACAGCATAAGAGATAGGCACATTTACCAGCATCTCTTCAGTTTTCTTGTTATAATAATCCATCGTAAAGGATAACCGGTCACCAAACATAGACAGATCCATACCAAAATCAGTAGAATACTGGCTTTCCCATTTTACATTTGGATTTGCCGGCATGGTAGGCAATGCGCCAACAGTTTTAATATCATTTAGATAATACCAGACATGATCAAAAGTAACCGTACTTTGATATTGATAGGGGCTGATGTCAGAATTACCCAGTTTACCATAACTACCTCGGAGTTTCAAATCATTGATAAACGTCAGGTTCTTCATGAAGTTTTCCTGGCTTAGACGCCAGGCAGCAGAAAAGGAAGGAAAATTGCCATATCGGTTACTACGGCTGAAATTTGCAGAACCATCGCGCCGAAAATTCGCGGTAAGTAAGTACTTACTATCATAATTATAGGTGACTCTACCCAGCATTGAATACATCGCTGTGCGACCCAGGCTTGAACCGACTACTTTGGAATTTGCATCCTGGGTGAGTCCCAGGATTAAAAGATCAGGACTAGGCATTGAGCGCGCGCCACCATTTAAACCTTTGGATTTAGATTGTTCTGAGGTGATACCCCCAATTGCGCTGAAGCTATGTTTGCCAATCACCTTATCATAGGATAAAGTGTGTTCAATGAGTAATCTATTGCTTTGTGAACTCGAAATATCTAACTCATCGGGATCATTGTTTTGATATTGTCCCACTAAATATTTAGAAATATACCCCTGCGTCCTGTTTCTATATAGGTCAAGCCCCAAATTAAATTTATACTTTAACCCAGGTATAAATTCATAAATACCCCACAAATTCCCAACAACTGAAAATGTTTCATTATTGTTGTTATTCAGATAAGCATTGGCCAGCGCGCTTTCCACATCTGTACCATTGCCTGCGCCAGCGAAACCTGTTTCATTATTTGCATCATATAGCGGTAAGGTTGAAGACCACCGCTGTGCATCAATAATATTTTTGTTACTGAAATCCCTGGTAGAATAATTTAAAGAAAATGTCTCACCCACTTTTAATTTCCCTTTTGTGAAATCAGAAATAAACTGTAAACCGTAATTTTTCGTTTCATCCTGAATGATAACGGGTTTGTCAGTTGAATAAGACCCGTTTAAACGAAAGGTTGCTGTATTGGAACCTCCACTGATAGAAAGATTATGCTTCTGGTAATTGCCTGTCCGCAGTAGCGCATCTACCATATTATAACCTTTCCCTATACTATCTGGATTTGACAAAGCTTTTAGATAGTCGGTTCTAGTCGGATCCTGATTATACATCTCTTCATTTATCAATTCCGCCAACTGCTTCCCATTCAATAGATCAATATTATGGGCCAATTGTTTAATTCCACCATATCCATTATAATCAATTTGTACATTTCCCGCTCTACCGCGCTTAGTGGTAACCAGAATTACGCCGTTCGCTCCTCTCGCACCGTATATAGCACAAGAAGCGGCATCTTTAAGGATCTGGATACTCGCAATATTATTTTCGTCCGGCATAGATCCACCAATCATGCCATCGACGACATATAGTGGATCCGTATTATTGATAGAGCCTACACCCCGAACCCTGATTTTATCACCTGTAATTTGTACCCCGGGCACTTCACTTTGCAAGATCGCCTGAAACCCGCCCGGAACCTGCAATAATTCTTTTGGTGAAACGCTGGATATGGAAGAGGATAGATCCATTTTCTTTTGAGTACCGTAGCCTACCTGCACAACTAAGGAATCAAGTAGATTCTCGCGAGGAACAAGATGAATAATTATATTACGTTGAGCTCCGACTACAATTACCTGTTCCTGGAAGCCAATATAGCGGATTATTAATGTAGCTCCTTTTTCCGCTGCTATGTCAAACTGGCCATCTGTATTACTAACAGTTCCTTTTGTAGCTCCTTCTATATTGATCGAAGCCCCAGCAATAGGTTTGTCACTTTGATCATAAACTTCTCCAGTTAAGTTAATTACCTGACTAAAGGCAGGCAATTGAATTAACAAAAGCAACATTGTGGTCGCTGCTATCAAATATTGCTTTAAGCAGCTACCTTTAAAAACACAATTGCCCATGATTTTTAAAATTAGATATTAATAAATTTGAATAAATAAATAACGTATGAATGACAATATAGAACAAACAAGCACTTTACATCTCATTCACAACTAAGACAAGCAAAATCACAAGGAGGTACTAAAGCGATGCAAATTTTGCCAGTATTAGAGAAGTAAATTTTGAAAAGAAGGGTTATTTAGCCAAGCAAATACTAAAATCGTCTTCAAATCACATTCGAAGGTCTAATTATTCGGTTAATATAGGAGGAACCCCAAGTGGGGCACGAAACTTCAATCTCGGATCTGTGGGAGGGAAATCAGCTTACTTTTACCCTATGAAGAAGTGGGCTTAGGGTTTTTGGGCGTAGCTAATATTCTACTGTTTGTTTTGTCCAGGTAGGTCCTCCAATACAGTAACGGCCATTTTTGAAATATACCGGTTCAATACCTAACTGTGGAACTTTCTCCCAGTCTTGTAGGGACTGACTATACGGGTAAGGTCTTTTATCATACATTTGATAATGGCAGGAGCTCCATAGTTTTCCGTCTGGTCCGATAAATATTGAATTACTCGCAGCTTCACAATAAGGGTCCTCAGAGTCAACATACCTAAGATTGGCATAATTTCCCTCTACAGCAAGTTCTCTACGGAAGCCTCTTTTTCTCGTTCCAAAAATTGGTTCTGGTGATGCCAGTTTCCACGGGCCAATTGGTGAATTAGAAGTTAGCAGGCCGATTTCATATCCCCGGGTCCAGGTAGAAAAAAACATAAAATAGGCGCTGTCGTGCTTTATGACAAAAGGCGCTTCAATTCCACCTACCATCCAGTCCGGATATCCGGGCGATTTCTTGTCCAGAAACTTGTGCAGACCACCAATAAGTGTTCCAGTAGACAGTTCTATTTTT
>DATJDF010000292.1:0-1852 GCA_035497555.1 Arachidicoccus sp.
GGTTTAAGAGATGAGACTGCACAGGTATGCTATCCTTTCGTATCAGACATAGCAGTAGCGGTAGCCGAAGCTGTATCTATATCTTTAGCTTCCCCAATATTTTTTGGATACATCTTAACGGCTGATCGGCGTTACTGTTACTTTATATAGTTTACGACGTTATAGGCAACGGCTTGCCTGTCCGGACAAAATGAATATTTTGTCCAGTTAATTGAACCTGAGTAATTGAATTTGTCTTCCGCTATTTTCTAGAACAAATCAAATCCCGCATTGACACCCACCCAACCGCTTACATCATGACCTCTGTTTATGGTGGGGTAATCTTTCATCGGGATATGGATAGGGCGCAAAGGGTCTTCCTTTTGGTAGTGAATATTTACAGAGGGGCCGATAAAGAAACCCAGGCCACTGGCGATGGGAAAGTGAAATTCCAGCGACGATTTATACAGTATATTTACTTTGTCTGCCGCACCTCTTTCATAGTTTTCAACAGCTGCATCAAGAGATATTTTCGTCTTGCGCGTTGTCGGGAATAGACGGCCAACGCCGATCCCGTAATAGAAAAAATCAATATCTGCCTGCCCAATGCCAAATAATAATTTCGTGTAAAACGCTTCCCTGCCACTTTTGAAAGCAATATTGGCAACTGCAGATTCACTGGCAAAAACGCTCAGCTGATAAAAGCCTTTATGGCGGGCAATGTTGACCAGACCTATACCATAGCCGGATGCTGTATCCAGCAGGTTAATCAGTCCTAGCTGAAAACCAGAAGATGTACTGGCTTTATTGATCACGCCGGCAATCTGAGCCCCTTTGAGGTGCCGGACACTGTTCATTAAACCGGCTACCTGTAAGCCTTTTAGCTCACCGCCTATCTTATTTTGCATACCTGCTGCCTGCATCCCGGAAAAAGACCGGTTGACTTTGTTATAGATGCCCGCCATCTGTAATCCCTTACCTTCCTGATACACTTGATTTGCGACTCCCGCTGCCTGGAAACCTGAACTATTACCACCTACGATGTTCATAACACCAGCCATCTGAGCTCCCTCAACTTCGGTACGGTTTAAATTAGCGATGGAGCCCATTTCAAACCCATGCACACCGCCGTTATACCCCGCCAGCAAGTTCAGGGAAAATTTGCTGACTACCTGTCCGCTCATATCGCCACGGCTGTTCCATTTAGGAATGACCGAAAACTGATAGGGTCTAGTAGCGAAATAATCGCTGATGTTCAGACTCTGTATTTTCTGCCTGGTTGAGATAAACATTTTGCCCAAAAAGGACCGGTTAACGGCTGAGGTAGACCCTGACCTTCTTTCATAATTGTCCGAGCTATCAAAGCGAGAACGGGTCTGCACTTTTATAGTTGGCAGGATCGTCATGATCATATCATGATAATATTGTTTACTTACCGTAAGTGTTACTGCATTATTGTCATCAACCAGCGGTATCTGAAAATATCCTTTTTTGTTGGATAATACCGCCAGCAGACTCGACTTTTCGTAAACGCTGACATTCTCCAGCATTTTGCCAGTGGCAGCATCCTTAATCTGTCCCGACAACAGCGTGCCATAGCCCGTTAATATGGGTGGCTGGGTATAGATGATAAAAGTATGAGGTGCGTAACGGAGGATTACATAGTCTTTAATCTCTTTATAATCATATTTCTCCTGCAACAGTTGATCCAGTATGGTTTCCACCTCCATTTGCCCTTTAAAGTTCACCAGGCTGTCACCTGGAAACTGGGCGCTGTTGTAAGAAAATGTAAAACCCGCTTTTAGAGCGATGGAATCAAGCACAACCGATAATTTTTGCTGTTTTACCGTTAAATTAACCTGACGGGAAAGAT
>DATJDF010000293.1:0-5092 GCA_035497555.1 Arachidicoccus sp.
TCTGATGATTAAAACTGCCAAAGAGGCTGAAATCCTGGGTGCATCTGCCTCACAGGCTGCCTTTAATATGGGTAATGCCATCGGCGCATTTGCCGGCGGTCTTCCTATTGCAGCTGGATATGGCTATACCTCTCCAATACTGATTGGCATCCTGATGGTAATACTCGGTATACTGCTCACCTGGCTGCTGATTACTATGCAACGCCGTGAGCTGGCAGCAGCCTAGCATCGCTATAGGTTAAACGGCAGCTTTTATGTTCTTTATCGCTAATTGCCTTGCAGTGCTTTGACTTTCTCATCTACTTTATCCATTTGCTTATCAATGGGATTTAGTAATTTATCACGCGTCTTATGGCCCACAGAAAACCTCCGGGCGACCGTCACCCGGAACTGTTGGGTGAATAAATTATAGCTGTCCGGTGAATAATACCCTTTTGCCGGGACACTGTTATTGAACAAAGAGGCATTAATATTCATCCGGCGACTGTTATATCCCAAGCTGATACGGTAACTAAAATTCGGAGAGACTTCATTTTTTGCTTTATGTTCATTATTGACATATTCCCGGGCGGAGGCCCAATCCAATATAGTCGTCAATCCGCCAGAAACGAAGAAATTCTTTCTAAATACATAAGTATAGGCGTATCCTATGCCCGCACCGATTCTGAAAAACCGGAGCTTTTCCACAGCGCTTTGAGGAAATTCCGGCGCCAGGGCCGCAGGAACGAGTGCGCTATCACCCTTCATATTACCGTAATATATCTCCCCGCCAAGCAGTAAAGTACCTGCAGATTTAAGCTGCCATTCATTCTGAGTCATCACTGATTTATAGGAGAACCGATCAGAATTAAGGATGCGCCAGAAATCGGCGCCAACCAAGGTTGAATTGATGTCAGGTCTCAGGTAATACTGGTCCCCCTGCTGATAAACTCCTTTGGGAGATAAATACATCCCTCTGAAATGCTGGTATACAAAATCATAGACCCACTGCTCTTTGTACAGGGAGGATTGCAGAGATAAAGAACCTGTCTTTCCTTTATTCGGGTCTTCTCCTAATAATTTAAATGCCAGGTTCAGGGTGAGGTATCGGTAGCTCACTCCTAAACCTATCCCTTTCGAATTATTGGGTTTGTAATCATAGGAATCCACGTCAGGCGCCCTTGTTGTCAGACCTGTATTATCGCGACTATAATAAATTCGACCGGTAATATCCCGGTCATAACTATGAATATAACCCGAGTCACGCTGATCATTTGAATGACCCAAATGTCCCCAAAAACCCTTCTGTGCTCTGACGCCATGCACCATTAGAATTGCACACAAAGGCAGACATAACTTCCCTGTGATTTTTTTCATGATTGTTTTTGACGGTTATTCTTAAAGGTTAATTAAATATCGGCTTTTTTTGGCACATTCCTAATACTGAAGGCCATAATTATCATGAATAGCTTACCAGAAGGCTGCCCCTTAGAAAAAGATATTATTCTTAAATTTGATAAGTATACTTATTATCTTATATTCTTATAAAAATAGTTTTATGTGGAAAAAAACGCACTCAGTCGTCACTAAAGCAGTCACCGGTGAACAGATATGGCGGCTTTTTGCGGATGTCAATAACTGGCATATCTGGGACGACGATATTGAATATGCGCATTTGCAGGGCAAGTTTGAAAAAGGCAATTTCATATTGCTAAAACCGAGAGGCGGACCGAAAGTAAAAATTGAACTCGTCGAATTACATCCCAATAGCATCTGCCCAAGACAGTGCCGGTTTTTTACTCTGGCAGGTAGCAACGCTCTGGCAAAGGGGTATTAAGAAATCTCCGGAAAATATTGCTGTCACGCATCCGCAATTTGTCTTGCTTGCCAGCTTACTCTGGTTATCAAAACAGCAACGCAGCGTAACCCAGATTGATCTGTCCCGACATACGAAAATTGACCCTATGACAACGTCAACCATTACCAGGACTTTACAACGCAAACATTTAATTGAAAGAGAAGAGCACCCAACGGACACGAGGGCAAAGGCCATTACACTTACAGATAAAGCACAGGGGTTCAATACCGAATTATTGGCTTTACTAGGGACTCCTCTATAAAAAAATGTTCAATCCGCTGTTTGAACAGCGCAGTTTACCTGATATAGATTTTCCTGCCTTCTTTCGCTGACTGGCGGGCAGCAGAAAGAATTTTGACAACGATCAGATTATTTGCCAGTGAGGAGAGATCATTACCAGGCTGCAATGCACCTCTCAGGACAGCTGTCACGTAAGGGATATAATCCTGATAAGGTGCTTTAGGTGCAGGCAGCTTTTCCTGACTAAGACTTTCATTTTCTGCCCCACGCACACCAAGTGTATTTCGATCTGCAGCCTTCATATAACCTGTTTTCCCGAAAACTGCAAAGTCCTTAATACTGTAAGGCCAGTTCCATGAGGCTTCAATAATACCCGTTGCCTCGGGATAATCCAGTATAATCGTTGCATCATCATCTACTTTTGGGTAGATCTTTGGTTTAATTTGTTTGGTAGTAGCGTATACGGCGATTGGTGCTTTGCCAGCCATCATCCAGGTCATCAGATTGGCACCGTAGCATCCAAAATCAAATAAAGCGCCTGCACCATTGGCCTTTGGATCAGTAAGCCAATGCAAAAAGGCTTCGCTGCATCCTATTTCTTTTGGTCCCTGATGCCCGTCATGGGCTACCATTTTCCTGATGGGACCAATCTCACCGGATTTTACCCGCACTGCTAATGCCTGGTTACTGGCATACCAGCTGGTTTCATAATCGGTCAGCACCTGTATCTTATACTTATCTGACAACTGGACTATTTCTTCTGCATCTTTAACAGTGGTAGCCAGTGGCTTTTCCACCATCACATCCACATGGAAGGGCGCACAGTCCTTTACCACGCCAAGGTGCGCTGCGTTAGCATTAAAGGCCATCACTACCTCTATCTGCTCACTTTTCTGTTTTAGTAATCCGGGTAAATCCGGGAAGAAAAGTGAATCTGCCAGATGATACTGCGCTTTAAATTTTTTAATCAGATCGGGATCAGATTCGGCGATACCGATAATTTGTACTTCTCCGGCTTTATAGTGCTGCATGAGTAAATAAACATGGTCATGGCTGATACCTGCAAGGGCCACTTTCAAGGGACCATTAAACCGTTTTTTTGCCTGCGCAGACAAATGCACACATATACATAATGCGAGGGCCATAAAAATTAACCGAACAAGGGCTGAATACCATTTTCTCATGATAAATATATTAATATTGACATTTCAATTTCCTGCTAATTTTCGAATTAATCCCCCTCATTAGCGCTGATGAATCCAACGACAAATTACGCATTAAAGCAAATCAATAGCGTTTATAACCGGTCATTCACATTTTGTTTTGAATTTAAACCAGCCTTTGGGGTATCTGACTAAAAAAACACTCGCCGGTAGCGTTATCTGACCTGATGATTTGTTTTTTATGCCCTGCAAAAAAGGGCAGGAAGTCAAACTGAAACAGTTTAATCCCCTACCCTTTTAATACCCATTCCGACAATTATTCGCCCCGCATAAGTGCGATGAAAATTACCATTTCCCGATTTTATGGTTCTGAATCTGGTTCTGGAATCCAAAGCACTTTTTACCTTTATTATTATAATTTTAGTTTTTGCCCAATGATCTTAACTGACGAACCGTCTGCTACCAACCCAAGTAATAATTTTCGGGTAACCAGTCGGGCCGTTGAAGCTGAAAACTTTTCTGAAGCATCTTTTCTGCCTCACAGAAAGCACCCTCGACCCAGCCTTGTTGGTCCGAATACGCCTCACCACAGATATAAATATGCTCATCAGGATCGGGATGACGCATATACTCCATTACCTCTTTCACATTGTATGCTGCTTTCCAAGCATGGTAACCACCGCCAAAAGGATCATCAGACCAGTCTTTATACCAGGCCACATAGGGATCAGGGATCTGTACCTCTTTTCCATGTAACTCTCTAACCTGATGCATAACTTCCTTTACCATGACTTTTGATGCCTGAATCGGCATGTGTATTGGGCTCATTGCCTGCATCATTTCTTGCAGTGGCACCAACCTTGTCGCTTTAATTTCATGGCGATCGGGATGATTGTCTTCGAGTGCTTTCCAGAATGTTACCGTCTCCATATCATTATAACTGGCAAGGAAAAGTGAATGGGCATTTTCCGGATCTGTCCCAAAATAATAGCATTGACGGATAGGGAGGTCCGTTACGGAATGCCCCGATGATGCGCCAAAAGAAACCCGCCACCATGGATATTCAAAACCCATAATAATTTTAAAGGAAGGCTCCATAATGACCGATTCCATTTGCTTTTGCAATTTCTTATTCTGAAAGAAAAAGCATTCCTGATCTAATAATTCTAGTGACTTACGGGGCAGTCCGAGAATTATTTTATCTGCATAAACATTCCAGTTGCTTCCAGTTGCATTATTTCGGAAAATCAATTGATATTTTCTGTTGCCACTCGCCGCTTTTTTAAAGGTGAGCAGTTGATTTTCTGACCAGATAGCACTTCCGGGAGATTGCAGGTAATTGTAGGCTAATGCATAAGCGATCAGGTCATAACCGCCTTTAATCGTCTTATAGGTGACTGCGGCATCGGAAAAATCTCCGACCATATAAGGAAAGGCTTCAGCTGCATTCCAGTTGATCGTATTGGAATAATACCCTCCGGCCTGGGCAAGAAAAGTATAGCCTTCTTCAGACACCCGATCTTTAATCAGGTTCCAGAATCCAAGATCATTCACCTTACTGCCATAATAGGGACCGTCAAAGCAGTAAGTGAGCATGGGTTTAATTTGATCCCAATCCTTACTGGTTAATTCAAACTGATAAGTATATGCCTTGGGATTGGATACTTTTTTACTAAGGGGCGAGGCGACAAAATTAGGGTCCGCCATAAGTACCTCATAGATGACTTTATTAAAAAGCTGATCAGCACTGTAACCCTCATCCGCTTCATTGAGATAAAACCGGGTTTGCAATTTTTGTCCCTTTTGCTGCTCATTTACCCACTGATCGGCCTTAAAGCGTTGTTTTCTCAGG
>DATJDF010000294.1:0-32859 GCA_035497555.1 Arachidicoccus sp.
GTAAACTCGAGAAATTGGCCGGCTCCGACAACTCCAAGCGCACTTACTGTATAGGATAGTGTTGAGGAATCCCTAATAGAGGCACTAATTGCATTGGTAGGATTTGCAACGTTACCAACTAACAGACCAACTAATGGTACATTAACACCTGTCTCAGATGTTCCCTGGAAATCAGCATAAGTTCGTTCCTTATGTGTTTGTGCATTGGCCGTTCCGAATAGCCCCCAGACACTAGCCAGGCCGACAAGGGCAAGTATCATTTTCGGGGATTTGTGTAAAAAGGTTTTCATAGTAAAATAGAATTTTGCTGTTATGAATTGTGTTTGAAGTGTAAAGTTATTTTGGGCATTGTCAAATACTGACAATGCGATTGGTATTTAGCAACTTAGATTTAATGGTTAAATTGGGATTAAACCATTAAGAAAGCCTTTGATTTAATGGTTTAATATTAAATCGAAGGCTTTCTGATTCATTATCAATAAGATAGTATTTTTTCTATTGCGTCAAATGGAGATATATGTCCATCATATCCACTAATTTTCCCTTTAATTTCTCCTGTAAAATTTCTGGTTGAATAACCCGTACGTTATTTCCCCAACCAAAAATCCAGTCAATTAGCTCATTATTAATGCCACAGTATAGTTCCATTTCCCATTTATCGTTTTTTAATCTGGAAAAGATCTGTGTACAGTGCCAGAAACGATTGCTGATGTAATGCCCGGTAGTCGCAGAGAATTCCAATTTAATTTTGTATAGATGTTCGTCCAGGTTTTCCTCGACTCCAAAGCGTCTGGCAACTTCGTTATTAAAGTGTTCCAAGTATTTTTGGGTGCTGAATATATTTTCCAAAATATCAAATTCCTTAATTCGGGTAAGATCATAAGTGACCATCGTCAAATTTCTTTCAATCAGACCCAACAGGAAAATAGAACCATTATGATAGAGGATTTGCATCGGCAGCAATATCATGGGTAGACGAGGCAATTTCGAATGTTCTTTTGGATCAGTTGCAATTGATGAAACCTTCAATTTACGACTGTGCTGCAAAGCCCAGACTAAAGTATCCAAATTCAGTTGTTCTGCGTCATCATAAACGTACTCATTAAAATTTGAAGTTGTGATTTGCGCCTTTGGTAAGGGCTGCATATGATATTCAAATTTGCTCTTGCTCTGTGCTTTATATAAAACCTCCTCAATTTTACCAATAGACACCATCCGCTTTTCCGTTAAAGCATTTGGTGCCAGGTTTTTTAATAACAAAAAGCTTTTGATATCACTTTCCCCAAATTCATGGGCACTTCTATCATATTCAAACTTCCAGGTCTTCTTATTGTAATCACCATCAATGGTAATGATCCGGCCATCGTTTAACGGTAGATTCTTAATTTCTTCAAGATAGCGATAGAGCGTACGGTCAGATATTTCAATATTTTCATACCGAATCCAGTCCCGCATACTTTCGAAAGTAACCGGGAATCGCTTTATTTTTTCGATAATTCTTGTGATAGCACTTATTTTATCCAGCATGCAAAAAATATAAATCTTTAATTCAATGATTAAAAAAATATACCATTCTGTTCTACAGTATATTGTCCAGGTATAAGACAATATCTCTTTCAAGTAGGTCGCATTAGGGGTGCTATTTATGCCAAAAGGATATGAGCTGAAACAGGTCCTGGGTTAGGGAGACCTTTATTAATATGATGATTTAAAATTGTATCATGATATTCAATCAGTTAATATCCTTTCCGTATTATAACACGAAAATAGAATGTATATTGTCAAAATCTGTCAATATACAAATATTATATATTTAATATATTCAAAATCAACATGATCGGTTTATTATTTTCGATTTAAGATGTCTCATTCTTAAATTTTATAATAAATATGGTTAATATAATCAACTTCATTTTGTAGCATGAAATTAAAGAGGAACAATTAGTTTGCAGTTCTTTTATTTCGGTTAGTATAATACAGGTACTACGCACTAAAAGTACAAATATTCTATGAAAGTCCCTCTGACTAAATAAATAAAAAGAGTCATTCGTATCAGAATGACTCTTAGGGTAGGTTATATTATTTTAATGTCTATTTTATGAATTCAAAATAGGTTCGATTGGCTTCCAAAAAATAAGTTCCATTTTTAAGGTGATCGATTTTGAACTCTGCCATTTGCTGTTGTGATGTCGTTATAAGGATTAATTTTCCCTTATGGTTGTATATCTTAACGGTGCCGCTAACACCATTTACCCGAAGAATAGCATGATTGGTGGTTGTCGTTATCGTTATTTCATTTAAATCACTTGGATATACGATATTTGAATGTGCGTCAACATAAGTCTGATGATGAAAGGGTGGATATTGAACAATCTTTGCCGAACATCTGACCAGATCCAATGCGGTTTTTGAAGAAGTTTCCTGTATCCCTTCCAAATGATCCGGGGTTACTTTGGGTGTTTTCTTAATGGTCATATACATGATGTTTCTACAATTTTTGTGTGATCAGATATCCAAAATGATGGTAATTCGCGTAAACTATGCTTGTTTAAATTAAATAATGTAAGGTTGAACTTCCAGTCTAAATAGACAAGGTTGTGATTGGTACTTTTCGAAATGCTTGGGAACGTTCCCTTTACATAAAATAATAATTCACATATGCTATTCAAAATGAAATATTATGCGATTTTAAAAACTAAGAGTAATTATTATGCCAATCTAAGACGCGCTTTAACAATAATTAATTATTAACAAAAGGTTAGACATAATAATCGAATTACTTTTTTTATTGCAAATAACTTCAGCCGTGAAAAATTGATCTATATGGACACTGCCTATATTCAGGATAGAACTTTTGAGAGGAGAGAATTCACGGAGTTTGAACTGCAGGCTATGGGTAACCATTTTGAGGATTGTCATTTTCTCAATTGTAATCTACAGAAGTCCTCACTTAGTTCATTGCGCTTTTTTGATTGCGCTTTTGAACACTGTGATCTGAGCCTGATGAAGTTAGAACAAACAGCATTCCAGGAGGTCAGGTTTAAGGACTGCAAAATGTTAGGGCTTCAATTTGAGCATTGCAATAATTTTGGATTAAGCATGCGCTTCGAGGGCTGCCAGTTAGATCACTGTAGTTTTTATAACCTTAAACTAAATAATGTTCAGATTTCGCATTGTTCTTTAAAGGAAGCTGATTTTACAAATGCGGATATGCGGGGTTTTAATTTTGCTGATTGTAATTTGCTAGGTAGCAAATTTGAACGGACAAATTTAGAAAAAGCAAATTTTTCAACGGCAATAAATTATAAAATTGATCCTGAGCTAAATAAAATAACGCAAGCGAAGTTTTCCCAGGACGGCTTACATGGGCTACTGGCCAAATACCGCATTCAGGTTTTATAGTTAACATATACCCTTGTGAGCGAGACCACACCGACTATGATGAATTTTTGCTTTAGTGGGATAAACATCGTCCGGAGAACTCCACAGATATATTACTACTCGACAGTTTCAGGATCTGGAATTGAGGTTCCAATACTGGGAATATTGCCTCCAATCTCCTGAATATTTTCTGAATCTTCCAACTGGTCCATTTCGTCCTGGGGCTCAAGTGCACCGGAAAGTATATCTGTAGAAAATTGCCTGGAAGATTTTAAACCCATTGCTTTTAACCTGGTTGCCTGGGCGATCAGGTTTCCCTTTCCCGATTTTAATTGATTAAATGCTTTCTCATAAGCATTCTGAGCCCTTGATAAATTCTCCCCGACTGTTTCAAGAGAGCTTGTAAATCCGACGAGTTTTTCAAAAATCTGTTCCCCCTTTTTAACGATTTCCTGGGCATGCTGACTTTGTTTTTCCCGTTTCCACAGATCGTCCATCAGTTTAAGGCAGGCGATCAGGTTGGTGGGACTGATTAGCAATATGCGTTTACTATAAGCATTTGACCAAAGTTCCGGGTCCTGTTGAATACCCAAAAGATAGGCTGGTTCAATAGGAACGAATAGCATCGTGAAATCTAGGGCTGCTTCTATCTGATCATAATTTTTTGAATGTAATTCCAGTATATGGTTATTCATAGAGCGTAAATGCTCCTTAAGCGCTGTTTGTTGTTCTTCTGGGTCATCAGCAGCGACATAGCGGTCATAAGCGCGAAGTGATACTTTGGAATCAATAATAATGGTTCGGCTACCTGGCAGTTTAATTAATACATCGGGTCGAAGCAGTCTTCCAGACAGGTCTTTAATGGATTGCTGCAGAAAATACTCCCGATCCCGGACGAGTCCAGACTGCTCAAGGATGCTTTCCAGAATCATTTCCCCCCAATTGCCTTGTTTTTTGTTTTGGCCTTTTAAGGCTGAGGCCAGGTTGTTGGCTTCATCGCTGATTTTATTGGTTTGAAGGATAAGTTCTTTCACCTTGGTTTCCAGAGAAGCGCGGTCTTTTGTCTCCTGTATATGTGTTTCCCGAATAACCTTTTTAAAACCATCAATATTTTCACCCAGTGGTTTTAGTAGCGCATCAAGATTTAATTTATTGGCCTCAGTAAATTTACGGGTACGGTCTTCCAGGATTTCAGAGGCCATTTTTTCAAATTCTAATTTGGCCGATTGATGGATCTTCTCCATTTCTGACTGCTGGAGTTGCAATTTTTCATTCATCATTTTGTTATATGCTTCCAATTCACTTTTAGTGCTTTGCATTTCCTGCAATTTTACCTGCATTGATTCGAGCTGATCGGTCTTTTTGCTCATTAATATGCGGTGTTCCTGCACCTGGCGTTCCAATGCGTCAGTTCCAGCTTCCGCCTTCGACAATCCTTGTTGTAGTTCGTAAAATGATTGTTGTAATTGATTAAATGACTGCTTATTTGATTGTAATTCGGCCAGCAATTCCGCACTTCGGCTTTGTGATTGCCGCAACCGTTCCTCAGCCAAAGGAAGATCAGTTTTTACCTGATTTAGTTCTTGTGAAACCGCCACAAATTGTTGGCGGGAGATATAATTTTCTCTCATGAGCAGCCGTACGATGATCCAGCCTGCTAACAGGCCAATTATTAACCCGGAGATGAGTGTCAAAAGATCCATATTATTGAAATTCTACCGTTTTTAAAGAACTATAAAGTTAAGTATTTTGGGTTTTATTCCCAAATAATTTACGCAAACATTTAAGGGGGAATAGGTCCTATTGGTGTCTCAATTGGGATAAGATCTAAAAGTTACCAGCCTGTGAAGGCCAACCATTGCTACTTGGATGACAGTAACAAGGGTGCTATCCAAATATGCATTAATTTTGTTTTTATGAAGCAGGTAATTTTTAAAGACCTTGGCAGAATGTCCTATAAAGCAGCCTGGGATTTTCAGGAGGCTAAATTATTAGAAAAGACAAGTCTTAAAAGGGTCGGACAAGCTGATCAAATAAGTAATGAGCTATTTTTCGTTGAACATAACCCGGTATACACACTCGGCAAAAGCGGACATGAAGAAAATGTGCTGATATCTCCAGCGCAGTTAGAAAGCAGGGGAATAGAATATTTTCATATTAACCGTGGTGGAGATATTACTTTTCATGGTCCTGGTCAAATAGTGGGTTATCCGATTATTGATCTTGAACAGTTTAAAACGGACTTAGGTTGGTATTTACGGAGCCTTGAAGAAGTTATGATTTTAACCCTTGCAGAGTACGGGTTAAAGGGGGAACGTAGCCCCGGTGAAACCGGGGTTTGGTTAGAACCCGACCGACCCGGGTATGCAAGAAAAATCTGCGCAATGGGTATTCGTTGTAGCAGGTGGGTAACGATGCATGGGTTCGCATTCAATGTAAATACTGATTTGGAATACTTTAATTTCATTGTTCCCTGTGGTATCCAAGGGAAAAAAGCGACCTCACTCGAAAATGAATTGGGTCGTCAGGTTCCCATGGAAGAAGTTAAACAAAAGATGAAACACCACTTTTCTACTGTTTTTCAGGCAGAATTATCAGAACTTTAAGATTTTGGATTTGCTACATTGTTGCAATTTGTGTCTATTTGCAAATTGCAATGATGTTGCATTAATGTGTAGCATAACACTTTATCATCCATTTTAAAGATCAAACCATGAGATCCAGGCTTTTCCTCCTTTTTCTTTTTTTCGTCTTCGGACAAGTTTACGCACATAATTTTGACAGTAGTAAAGCACATTTAGTAACTAAGAGCTCATTTAATGATTTTGAGTCGGGGACATTAAGTGGCGTAATAACGGATAAGCAGACTGGTGCACCGATTGAAGGTGCAACCATTACCATCCCGGATCTGAAGGTAGGTGCATTATCAGACGCTTCAGGGCATTACTCATTTAAACAATTACCCAAAGGAATTTATCTGGTCAACATTAGTTTTGTCGGTTACGCCTCCGTCAATGAAAAGGTCAATTTTGACAAACCAACTGTACTGGATGTTTCGCTAAAAGTATCCTGGGTGGAAGCGAATCAAGTTGTAGTGACAGGACTTAGTAAAGCAACGGTGCTCAAAAAAGATCCGGTACCAATGGTCGCGATTACTAAAGCATATATGGATGTCCACGCCGCTTCTGGTAACGTCATCGCAGAAATCGCTAATATCCCGGGAGTAAGTGCTGTTACAACAGGTCCCAATATCTCAAAGCCGTTTATCAGGGGGTTAGGTTATAACCGCGTCGTTACCGCGGAAAATGGTATTCGGTTAGAAGGGCAGCAGTGGGGTGATGAACACGGTATTGAAGTTGACCAGAATGCAATTGATCATGCCGAAGTAATCAAGGGGCCAGCAAGTCTCACTTTTGGTCCGGATGCGATTGGCGGGGTGGTAAACTTACTAAGTGTCCCAACAGCACCGGAGGGTCGTATTAAAGGAAGCGTTTCGGGCATTTATGGAACTAATAATGGACTGGTTAATGGCTCCATTGCGCTACAGGGCAATCAAAGTGGTTTTGTATGGGGGACTGTTGTATCCGCTAAGGCTGCAAAAAATTATCAGAATGAAAAAGACGGCCGGGTATATGCTACGAATTTTAAGGAACGGGATGCCCGGTTGATGATTGGCCTTAATAAGCGCTGGGGGTATTCTTATTTACACGGAACTTTATTTGATGATGATCAAGCTATCCCGGACGGGAGTCGTGACCCTGCTACCCGCGCATTTACAAAACAGGTAACTGAAGAGGATGAAACAAGGGAGATCGTTTCAAAGGATGCACTCAATAGTTACAAGATTCCCGCCTTACATCAAAGGGTTCAGCTTTACCGGATTTACAACAACAGTAATTTTAAATTAGGCTCAGGAAATTTATTAGTTAATCTAGGCTATCAGTACAGTCACCGCCGGGAATTCACTCATCCAACAGCGCCGGAGATGGCGGGATTAAACCTAGAATTGCAAACTTATACCTATGATGCCAAATATAATTTTGTAATTGGCACGGGCTATGAAGCCACCTTTGGCGTAAATGGAATGTACCAGGAAAATAAATTTGGATTAGGTACCGATTTTCCAATACCCGCATATCATCAGTTTGACATTGGACCATTTTTTGTCATAAAGAAAACTTATGGTAAACTGGATATATCCGCTGGTGCCAGGTTTGATACCCGGTCTTTTAATGGGTCATCTACCTTTATAGATACCAGTGATGCTATCTTCCCCACTTTATATACGGGCCCCGATCCAACGCATACAGAGAATGTCAGTCAGAAATTTGCAGCACTGCACAAAAATTTCAATGGACCCTCCGGTAGTTTTGGTGCCACTTATAATTTTTCAGATGCTTTTTTATTAAAGGGTAACCTTTCAACAGGATTCAGGGCACCAAGTATCGCCGAATTATCTGCTAATGGAGCGGATCCTGGTTCCCAAATTTATCATGTGGGTAATCCGGATTTTAAACCAGAATACAGTATGCAAGGAGATATTGGTGCGTTTTTCACCGGCTCAAAAATTACAGCGAGTGCAGAGCTTTTTATCAATCATATACAGAATTATATTTATCAGCAACAAATGTTGGATGCAAAAGGTCAGCCTGAACGCGTAAATGCTGATGGGTCGAGCGATCCAAACGGTAGCTATAATAAATTTACCTATCTGCAAAGCAAGGCCAGAATTGCTGGCGGCGAGATCAATGTGGATATACACCCTTTCTCCTGGTTACATTTTGCAAATTCAATGACACTTACCTATGGTACAAACCTGGGCGATGGAGGTACCGTTCCCGATAGTCTCAGATACCTGCCTTTTATTCCACCCATGCATACCCACTCAGAATTAAAAGCAGAGATCAGAAAAGGTTTTGGTCCGTTTAAATCAGTTTATGTTTTCGGGGCCTTTGATCACTTTAATGCACAGGACCGCTTTTTTTCAGCCTATGGAACTGAAACTTATACAGCAGGTTATAATTTGTTGAGCGCAGGATTTGGTGGAAAACTGGTTAACGGCCAAGGTAAAGAATTGTTTTCTCTTTACGTAGAGGGTACGAATCTGCTCAATAGAAACTATCAGTCTAATATGAGTCGATTAAAATATTTTGATAACGCAGAGGTGCCAGAAGGGGTACAGCCGGGCATTTTCAATATGGGCAGAAACATTAGCTTCAAACTAGTCGTCCCCTTAGATTTCAAAACTGGAAGAACTAAATCTGCTTCCTAAATTCCAATAAGAGATGAAGTTTAAAATAATATTGTAATTGATCGTCGGAAAGTGGATAGAGGAAAATGTGAATATTTCTGAAAAGACGAAGTAGCGTGATTTTTTGTGCATCTGAAATCTTGTGGGTCCTAATTATGGCCAAAAACAGTACCCAAAAGTGAACAAAATGCACAAATTGACCGATGACTGGACCGGCAAGACCGATGTATCAATATTTGTGAAATGAAATTTTCCAATGACGAATTTGTGATTGATAAAAAGTATGCTGCCGAACAGGATAAGAAAGTGAATGTTTTTCGCAGTGAAACTGGCACAAGAAAAACGTAATTTCCCACCATGATCACCACTTATGACACCGGAAAAACGAACATTATCTTGGTCGGATTCAAACAGAAGTATGAATGGATGACTTATTTACATAAGCCCAAATTCTGCCATATAGACAAGAAGGCGATACGGACTCTCGAGGGCCCGATTTGCTAAATAAAGGGCCAAAAGGGGCAAGAATGCATCTTTATCTTTTTCCAATGCAACCAATTGTATTTAGATTACCGAGATATCTGTCAAAAGATGTTTTACCACTTAATAGGACTTGCCACTTGCCCTGAAAATTGAATCTTTCCTGGCCGGGCTATATTGGTAATTATATTGATAGAGCGCGCCCTCCCAATCGCCATAATTTGGATTGGGGAGTATAATAAAATGCTTTCCAAAATCGGATGCATGCTGCATAACATTATCTGTTCGTTCCGCTTCCGTTTTTTTATCGAAAATAGCAGAGAAATCGGCAAGATTGTCTCCGATCAGTAGTGCAATATAAAATTGCTGGCTGATCTGCAGTCGCCTTGCTTCCTTACTGGAGGATCCGTCCATGGTGAGGAGGTGCTCCTCATCCGCAAATGGGAATTTATATTTTTGCAAGTTTTGAAGTGTAGCCTTTCTACCAGCTACATTTCGGTTCGTTACATAGAAAATGGTCGTTCCTTTTACCGCAGCACGCTTGAAAAAGGAAAGCGCTCCGGCAATTGTATCGGCTGATGCCCGGCTCACCCACTGATCCCAGGAAGACTGTCGGTAATCTTTTCCTTGCAGTGACTGACGAATTGCGTAAGGACTGTTGTCCAGGAAGGTTTCATCAATATCCGTGACAATAGCCAGGGGTTTTGCCGGTTTCTGGAAGGTAAGGATCTGATCCAGCCTCAGGTCCGCAGTATTAAAAGCCTGCAAACACAAAGCTTTATATTCTGCAGATCGCTGCATCCAAATCGCGGTAAATAATTTTCCATTCGCAATCATCTGGTTGCGCCCATCACTAAGCACCTGATTGTTTTTGATAGTCACGCATCCCGTCATCAAAAGAATAAAACTAAAAGCAAACCAAGGTTTCAGCATAATCAATTATTTAATCCACAATTTTTCTGTAACTGGTTGTAATACCCCGGATGATGGAGGAGCTTAGACCACGATGTTCCATTTCATTCAGGCCTGCAATCGTACATCCCATGGGTGTGGTAACCTTGTCAATTTCCTGCTCAGGATGTGTATGGTGCTTGAGTAACAGATCTGCTGCACCTTTGACCGTCTGAGCGGCAATGACTGCAGCTACTTTTGAATTAAATCCGATTTCCACCCCACCCTGAATATTTGCCCGAATATAGCGCATCGCAAAAGCAGTTCCACAGGCACCCAGAACAGTGGCAGCGTCCATTAGCTTTTCATCGATGTCAACTGTCCTGCCTAACTGATTGAATAGTTCATTTACATAGCCGGCCTGTATTTCAGATAACTGATGCATACAGGTACAGGTCATACTTTCCTGTATGGCAATGGCAGTATTTGGCATGGCCCGGACAATCGGCAGGCCCTCTCCGGCCATTTCAATCAGGTCCTTAATCCATACACCGGTTACCACACTGATTAAAACGTGGTGCGATTTGTCGAGTTCAGGTTTAATCTCTTCAATAATTTCTTTAACCTGGAAAGGCTTGATGGCCAGGATAATGTAATCCGCCTGGGCTACCGCGTAGCGGTTGTCACTAAGGACGTTGACGCCTTTGTCCTGTAAGCCGGCTATTAAGGCAGTATTTCTTCGGGTGACGTATAAGGATTCAGCCGTGGAGAAGCCACTGTTAATGAGCCCTTCTGCAATAGCGGAACCAAGATTCCCGCCGCCAATGATGGCTATTTTAGACATGATTTTGATTTTAGGTTTCTTGAAAATTTTCTTTAAAATATTATGTTGTGGCTTTTTCAGCATCGGTATCGATCAGGCTGAGGCCATGTTTTATCCTTTGAATAGTGTCTGATTTACCAATGCTACTGGCGATGTCAAATACATGCGGCCCGAATTTACCGCCGACCAGCATCACCCGGAAAGGTAACATCAGGTCTCCCGGTTTAATTTGACTGGCTGCGGCGATTTCCTTGAATATATTTTCTAAATTTTCGTGATGAAAATCCTGATTCAGTTCATAGGCACGGACAAGCTCAGCGAAAAAGATTTTTTTATGCTCATCCCATTTTTTCAAAATGGCAGCAGTATCGATCTTCTCTGGTGCTTTGAAGAAGAAAGAAGCCTGCTCAACAAAGTCGCCAAGAAGTATACAGCGGTCTTTGACCTGATCAATGATTTCCAATAATCTCTTATCATCATTACCGGTTTCGATTTGATTTTCTTCAAATTGAGCTTTAACGTAAGGTAATAATTTATCTGCTTCAAGACGTTTGATCCATTCTTTATTGAACCATAAGGCTTTGTCATAACTAAATTTTGCCCCTTTTTTGTGAATGCGGTCCATAGAGAACTTTGCGAGTAGTTCTTCCATCGAAAATAATTCTTGTTCAGTTCCATCATTCCAACCTAATACCGCCAGCATATTGACAAATGCTTCTGGTAAAAATCCCAATTCCCTGTAGCCTTTCGAAAGCTCATTAGTACGGGGATCGGTCCAGTTCATGGCAAATACCGGGAAACCAAGCCGGTCGCCATCCCTTTTACTCAATTTACCATTGCCATCCGGTTTGAGGATAAGTGGTAAGTGTGCCCATTCAGGCATATTTTCCAGACCGAAAAGATATTTCCAGAGCAGCACATGTACAGGTGCACTTGGCAGCCATTCTTCTCCCCTGAAGCTATGGGTGATTTTCATTAAGAAATCATCCACCACAACCGCCAGATGATAAGTAGGCATTCCGTCAGCCTTTAGTAGTACTTTGTCATCCGTTTCCGAGCTATTGAACTGGACGGTGCCACGAATCATATCCTTAAATTCCAGGGTTTCATTTAAGGGCGCTTTTATGCGTATTACATAAGGGGTGTCCTTTGCCAATAACTCCTGGGTAGCGCTGTCACCTAAGGATAGAGAATTACGCATTTTATCCCGCAAAGTAGCGTCATAACGAGGGGACGGATTTGCCTCCGTTTTGTAATCGGTGCGCATTCTTTCTAAATCTTCCGGTGTATCGAAAGCGTAATAGGCATGGCCATTTGCAACGAGTTTATCGGCATATTCTCTGTAAATAGCTTTTCGTTCGCTTTGCCTGTAGGGTGCAAAAAGACCGCCGACAGCCGGGCTTTCGTCCGGGATCAGACCGCACCATTTTAAGGTTTCATAAATATATTCTTCTGCGCCCTGCACAAACCTGGTGCGGTCGGTATCTTCAATGCGGAGTATAAATTCACCATTATGCTGTTTCGTAAACAGATAATTGAATAGGACAGTGCGGACACCACCCAGATGCAACCCGCCTGTAGGGGAAGGAGCAAATCTAGTTCTTACTTTTTTATCCATAGTGGGGCAAAGATAAGACGAATCTATGGAAGCGGAAACGGCAAATGGCAGCTGTTTTTAAAGGCAGAAGAAGGAGCAGGCACTTTTAAAAAAAGCCAAATAAGATTGGCTGATCATCCGGGGGGATCGCTTAGAAGCTCGAGAACGTCAGCATGGTTTGTTTTTCCAGGCCTTTAATGGCCACAGTAGGTCCGGGAGGGAAATTGCCTTGTTGGTAGAAGACAGCCTGCTTATTGATTGATTTTCTTGGGGCCAGTAATTGAAATCGGCGTGTTAAAGATATAGCTTTCGTTAAGGATTGTTGTTGCCAGGATTTAATCTTTTCCAGCAGAACTTGTACATTGCAGTAGAATTCTTTATTAAATGTATTTAAGATGAAACATTTTCCTATACCGAACAGATTATTTACTGAAAATCGCAAACGCTTTATTAAAGAAATGAAGGGCAGTAGCATCGCTATTTTCAATAGTAATGACGAAATGCCTGCCAATGGAGACGCCACCCACAACTTTGTACAAAACAGTGACTTGTATTGGCTGACAGGTATTCAGCAGGAAGACACCATGTTGATCATCTTTCCGGACCAAAAGGATAAATCACTTCGGGAAGTACTGGTATTAGTGCGGCCGAATGAACTGAAAGAAAAGTGGGATGGGCACCGTTTAACAGTAGCTGAAGCGCAATTAATTTCTGGTATAGAAACCATCCTGTGGCTGGATCTATTGCCGGCTGCACTACCGGGCCTGATCCATCAGGCAGAAAATATCTATCTCAATACCAATGAACATGATAAAGGAGCTGTCAGCGTTCCCTCCAGGGACTATCGGTATATCCAGGAAATGAAAGAACGATACCCCCTTCATCAATACCAGCGCTCCGCACAGATATTAAGCAGGCTCCGGGCGGTAAAAACCCCTTATGAACTTGAGGTAATCCAAAAAGCAATTGACATTACAGATAAGGCTTTTCGTCGGCTATTAGGTTTTATAAGGCCTGGTGTCTTTGAATTTGAGATTGAAGCAGAAATTCTCCATGAATTCCTGCGCAACCGTGCCAGTGGAGAAGCTTATAGCAGTATTATTGCGAGTGGAGACCGGGCCCGGACTTTGCATTATATCGATAATAACCAGGAGTGTAAATCGGGCGAATTGATTTTAATGGATTTTGGTGCCCGTTACGGAGGCTACAACGCGGACCTTACCCGCACAATTCCCGTGAATGGAAAATTTACGAAGCGGCAAAAAGAAGTCTATAACGGCTGCCTGACACTGCATGAATTTTGCGCATCCATTTTAAAACCGGGTATTACGCTTGATCATTATCATGAAAAAGTAGGAGATGAGGCGACGCGGATTTTCCTGAAACTGGGCCTGATCACGAAGGCTGAGATTAAGAATGAGGATCCGAAAAACCGGGTATACCGTCATTATCTCTATCACGGTATATCGCACTATTTAGGGATTGATGTCCATGATCTGGGTGCCAGAAATGAGCCCTTGAAAGCAGGTGCCGTACTGACGATTGAACCGGGTATATATATTGAAGAAGAACAAATGGGTATCCGTATTGAAAATAACTATGTATTGACACGCAGCGGAAATAAAGATTTAATGAAAAACATCCCCATTACTGTGGATGAAATTGAAAAGTTTATGAAAACTAAGTGACGCGGCTTGTATTAAATGGAAGCATACTGCGCCGCGCATTGCAATGCCCGGGATTTAATATTATATTTGTGCGTACAACCCAGATTAGATGAGAAAACATATTGCAAACTGTTTTACATTACTGAACCTCGTATTTGGCAGCATGGCTGTGATCCAGATTTTACAGGGTTTCCCGGAAATGCGCGGTCGCCATATGTCTGGGATGGAACATATGTGCATTGCCTCCCTTTTTATCTGCCTTGCCGCTGTCGTTGATTTTTTAGATGGATTAATTGCCAGGATGTTAGGGGCAGCTTCGGAAATGGGCAAACAGCTGGATTCTCTGGCTGACCTGGTAAGTTTTGGGCTGGCCCCGGGCCTGATTATTTTTGAATTTTTGAAAATGAGTTTTGAAGCGAGTATGCCAGGAGAACCGCTGAATAGCTGGTACTTACTGCCAGCATTGATATTACCCTGTGCCGGCGCTTTCCGCCTGGCAAGGTTCAATCTGCGCGTGAGCAGTTCCCTGGAATTTGAAGGACTGCCTATTCCTGCGGGAGGAATTCTGATCGCCTCTTTTCCACTCATTTTTACATTCAATACTTCCCCATTGGTACACAAGTTGATGCTGTCGGCCAGCTTCTGGTATGCAGTCATCTTTCTGGTTAGTTTTCTGATGGTCTCCACATTGCCCATGATGAGCATGAAATTCAAGAATCTCTCATTTGTAAAGAACTGGCCTAAGTTCTTGCTTTTTGTACTTGCCATAATAGGGGCCGTCATTTTTGGTTGGCTGGCTGTACCACTGATTTTCCTGGTATATATCTTATTTTCTCTAGTTCTTTTGCCCAGGTCATGAAGGGGGAATGGGCAAAATCAATGTTTAACCAACGTTTTACAAACGGGTAAGGTAACTTTCGAACAATTCCATTATTTTTACATATAAATCATTTAATCCTATATGCCTCAGTTTCATTTTAATAATCAAACCGGATTTTATAAAGGCAAAGTCAGAGATGTATATTTTATTGGTCAGGACAAACTTGTGATGGTGGCCAGTAACCGGATATCTGCGTTTGATGTTATCCTTCCCAGGCCTATTCCTTATAAAGGGCAGGTTTTAAACCAGGTGGCGGCATATATGCTGAATGCCACAAGGGATATATGCCCCAATTGGCTGGAGGCGACCCCGGCGCCAAATGTGGCTGTCGGACGTAAATGTGTACCTTTCAAAATTGAAATGGTCGTGCGGGGCAACCTGACGGGACATGCCTGGCGGACTTACCAGAGTGGAGAAAGAATGCTGTGTGGTATTCCTTTACCAGAAGGTATGAAAGAAAATGATTTTTTCGAGACGCCAATTATTACGCCCTCTACCAAAGCAGCGCAAGGACATGATGAAGATATTTCAAAGGCGGAAATTCTCCGGGCAGGTCTTGCCACGGCTGCCCAGTGGGATATTTTGGAAAAGTATACATTAGCATTATTCGCGCGTGGTCGGGAGATGGCAGATCGCCAGGGACTCATTCTTGTAGATACAAAATATGAATTTGGCTTGCTGGATGAGACGGTCGTGCTGATGGATGAAATACATACACCCGACTCTTCCCGCTTTTTTTATAAGAAAGGATTTGAAGAAAAACAAGCATCAGGAGAAAGGCAAAAGCAACTCAGTAAGGAATTTGTCCGGGAATGGCTGATTGACAACAACTTTATGGGAAAAGAGGGGCAAACCGTCCCGGAAATGACCGATGAATGGATCAATACCATTTCTAAACGCTATATTGAGCTGTTCGAAAAAGTGACTGGCCAGACGTTCTTACCTCAGGATTGGTCGGAGCAGCAGGTTTTAAATGCTATCAGGAAAGAGCTTGGGCAGTAATCCGCTGTTAACCAGTTGGATATAAAAGGCACTGGTGATTCTACATGCTAAAAACACAATTATATGATACTTACCGTAAGAGAAAAGACCCCAAAAATAGGTGCAAATGTATTTCTTGCCCCTTCAGCCACCCTGATCGGTGATGTTGTCGCCGGAGATGATTGCAGTTTCTGGTTTAATTCCGTTGTGCGTGGCGATGTCAACTCAATTGTAATCGGCAACAAAGTGAACGTGCAGGATAATGTAGTCATTCATTGCACTTATGAGAAATCAAAAACGATTATTGGCAATAACGTGTCCATTGGCCATAATGCAGTGATTCATGGCTGCACTATCAATGACAATGTATTGATCGGTATCAGTGCGGTTATTATGGATGGTGCGCAGGTTCACTCCAATTCTATTATTGCTGCCGGTGCGGTGGTGCTGAAAAATACCATCGTAGAAGAAGGCAGCATTTATGCCGGCGTGCCTGCAAAAAAGATCCGGGAAATTTCCCCTGATCTGCTAGAAGGTGAAATCGAGCGGATCGCACATAATTATCTGCTTTACACCAGCTGGTATAAATAACCAGTAGATTCACATTGCGCCGGCAACAGAACATCGGCGTAAGCAATCAGATTCCCGTCAAAACAGGGCAGCAGATATTTGTTGGAAATAGCCGCTGCCCTATTTTATACTGGTCAATCGTTTTGTGTAAACAGGGAATTGTAATCTGTAATCAATAGGATTTACCCATAATCGTGTCCAAAATATTGCAATAGCTTACATAACGCTCCGCAGAGATTTCCCCGATAGCGACAGCTTCTCGAACCGCACATTCAGGTTCTTCCAGGTGCAGACAGTTATTGAATTTACAATACATGATCTTAGAGCGCATTTCCGGAAAATAATGAGACAGCTCCTGCCGGCTGATATCCAGAACACCAAACTCCCGGATGCCGGGTGTGTCAATAATCCGACCGCCAAAAGGAAGGTCAAACATTTCTGAAAATGTGGTGGTATGCAAGCCTTTGCCGCTCCAGCCACTCACAGCCTGTGTACGTAGTTTCATGTCCGGGAAAATACCATTGATAAATGTGGATTTACCCACACCGGAATGCCCGCTGATCAAAGTCGTTTTATCTTTCAATAAATACCTGAGATCCCGAAGGCCTTCCTCGGTTTCCATACTGAGCAGTATTATTTTGTACCCAATTTTACTATAAATAGCGGTATATAGTTCCAGAAGTTCGATTTCCTTTTTTCTATAAATGTCAATTTTATTAAAAACAATGATAGCAGGTACATGAAAAGCCTCTGCAGACACCAGGAAGCGGTCCAGAAATCCGGAAGACGTCTTTGGGTTACGTAAGGTTGCAAACAGCAAGGTTTGATCCAGATTTGCCCCGACAATATGATGTTGATTTTTATTATGCGGCGATATACGGGCGATATAATTATCCCGTTCGATGATTTCGGTAATGACCACAGACTTCTCTGATTCTGTATCCTGCATGACCTCAACCCGGTCACCGACGGCAATAGGATTGGTTGAAGTAATACCGTCCAGTTTCATAACACCTTTCATACGGGCATTAAAGGTACTGCCATCATGGGATTTTACAATATACCAGCTACCGGTAGATTTATAAACGGTTACTTGCAAGGATCAGCTATTTTATGTCCACGAAGATATTGTAATTGGACAAATTAAGAGGAAGGTGAGCAAATAAACTTTTTGTACCAACGGTCTATCCGGAGGTGAACACTGCATACAGCAATAAGAAATGTAGCATTTGAGATCAGGCGTTGTCTTCCTGGGTACGATTAATTTTTTCCTTTTTGTACCATTTATAGCCAACAATAGAAAGAATACACAGCGGGATACCCATAAGGTAAAGAATCCCTTTATTCAGGCCGGCAGCCGGGCCGTCCCCTAACTGTTGTGCCGTTTTGGTGCACAGGGCACATTGGGCCATCAGTGAAGCAATAGAGGTCAGACTCAAAAATGCCAGTAAGGTCAAATAGAAAATACTTTTTCGGTAAAGGAGTGCACAAAATTTAGTAGAAGTCGTCGTTAATACTTCCCGCATCTTACTCTTTTCCTTCCCTTGCTGATTTGTCCATTTCTGCTTTTCCATAATCCTCATTTTTTCGAACTCCTGATGGAGTCATAAGTGATATCCGTTCAAAATTAACCCATTTGAAACTAACGCTTTTACTTTTTGCGGCGCTTGCGAACGCCCTGGTAAACACTCATCCAAAAACCAATGACCATGACAATCACACCCAGCCATAAAGCACCGATAAATGGAAATTCAATGACTTTTAAGGTCAGAGAATCATTCAGGGAATTGCTTTCCTTTATTCCGATTTCCAGCTTCCCGTTTTTATCATTAAGCACCTTATTGAATTTAATGACCAGGCCCTGGGCTAATACAGTATCTGCCAGGACTTCAGCTTTATCATTATGGATAAATACTGCAGGATTTGCCGGAAACTTAGCCCCTTCACGGGTGACCACCGTCATATCCAGGCTCATAAGCATTTGGTCAGGTGTCAGTTTCGGGACCCTTTTATCGGGTTTATTGATGTCCACTTTATTGAGGATCACCATTCCATTAGAATAAAAGGTGGTGTCGCCAACTTTTAATTCAGCAGCCCTGAAGGTCGTGGTATCCATTCCCTCCTGTTGCCAGGAAGAAACATAAGCGTAAATATCTTTATTCCAGAAATGTTTTGAACTGGGTGTTGCACCAAATCCTTCTGCCTGGCGGTTATTTTTCAGCCAATAAGGGTGGAGTGTAAATTCTTCACCATTTTCCTTGCCTTTAAAATGAATTGTAAACACCCTTTGTTTGTCCCGGTTATTCATTGAATCACCCATAAAAGTGACCATATATTTGCCCATGTCAATAGGCAGGCCCTTGAACAGGGTAATATTTTCCGCCGGATCTTCATCCTTTGTCTTTTCAAATAGGGTGATACCCGTCGTATTATTACTAAGAATCAATTTCTTACTGGAGGAGATAAGCACCCCAAAGAGTAACAGGCCAAAGCCTATATGTGCCACTGCAGCACCGGCGGTCCTGACCTTACCCCGGAGTACAAGCAGGATATAACTGATATTGGCAACAATCGCATAGATCGCCGCAAATATAGCCAGGTAGATTGCTACTAAAAAACCAACACCATGGTCGTAGTAATCAATTTTCATAACCAGGCAGAAGATCACCGTTAGCGCGATCGCCAATAGGGTAGGTGGTAACAGTTTACGTTTAAGCTGATCCTTCGGTGTATTTTTATATTTGAGGAACTGCCCAAAGGCCGTCAGCAACCCAATGACAAAAGCGATAAAAATCTGCAATTGATTGTAAGAAAAAAGCACATCTTCCGGTTGGGCAATTTTAGTCCCAAATATTTTATTAAAGACCGGCATGGATGTTTTGCCGATAATAATCAATCCTGACAGAAACAAAACCAGGGAACCTATAAACATCCAGAACTCCCGGCTGTAAAGCTCTTCTTCCTTTTTCAGTACAGGGATTTCTTTCTTTCTTTTGAAAAACAGCCAGAGTGCCGGGATAAAAAATACAAGAATAAATGAAATCAGTTGAGCACTCATATCCGCCCCAGTAAAGGCATGAACAGAAGTGTCTCCCAGTATACCGCTACGGGTCAGGAAAGTAGAGTAAAGAACCAATGAAAAGGATAAAATGTAAAACAGATATGTCGTGCGAAGTGAATACTTCGAATGATTATAGACCATGTTGGTATGCAATCCTGCTACCATCACAAGCCAGGGGACCATCGATGCATTTTCTACAGGATCCCATGCCCAATACCCACCAAAGTTCAGGCTTTCATAGGCCCAGGCACCGCCCATCATAATACCTAAACCAAGTACACCGCCACTAAAGGCTGCCCAGGTAATTGCAGGTTTTGTCCAGCTGTGGTCTTTGTTCATTAGACCACCAAAGCAATAAGCAAAAGGGACTATGGTAGAAGCAAAGCCTAAGAACAGGATGGGGGGATGAATCACCATCCAATAATTTTGTAAAGTGGCATTCAATCCCTGACCATCGGTCAGAAATTTAAGATAATCCTGTTTAAAGAGTCCGGTTGCCTGGTCAATAAATACAGGTGCATTATCTAAAATGCCTTTTTGGCGCATGAGTAGAAAGGGATCGCTGCCTATTTTGAGCCCAAAGACATAGACACCAATGATCATGGTGGCCAGGCAGAATTGAGCAAAGCTTACTACGGTCATGACCGGTGCTTCCCATTTTTTTGCCCTAACCATTAAAATGCAGCCTAAAACGCAGTGCCAGAAAGTCCATAAAAGGAAGCTACCTTCCTGACCTTCCCAAAGGCAGGCAAAAATGTATTCCGGTTGCAATGTCTTGTCAGAATGACTCCAGGCGTAATAATATTCAAAGAGGTTATTTGAAAGTATATAAAAGATACAGCTGATGGTGACTACAACAGCGACTGTTTCAATAATAAATGCAGTTCTGGCGATGCGTAGCCAGCTGCTTTTTTCATCAGGGAGAGTGGCTCTATTGGACTTGAAAAACGCAATTGTCGCAATAAGTGATACGACTAAAGAAATAATACTTGCTAAATGCCCCAATTGTCCTGGTAAAAGATGCTCACCTATATAGGTCATGTCTGAATTTCTTGCTGTTTATAGAAAAGAAGCGTTCGTAAAACGGGTCTTTATGGCCGCTGAGGCGGCCCGAAAAGTCCACATTAATTAATACTGGCACTGAGGTTTTCCTTCATTGCATTGGGATTGTCCTTGTATTTAGAGGGACATTTAAGTAGGATGCCATTTTGTTCTTTGATTTGGAAAACACCTTTATCATCCATTTTGCCTTTCAGGACAATTCTTTCACTTTTTTCCATATCTGTAGGCTTCTCAAAATAATAGGCCACATGCATCCGGTCACCCAATGTGTCAATTACGGTAAACCTGAGGTAATTGGGGTTTTTGACAGGATTATATTCCAATGACTTTTTATCCAGTTTAGCAATTACAGTGACTGTCTTGCCTTCCTTTGCCTTGGCTGATTTTATGGTCTCGTAGGTTGAAAAATCACCTAATTGACTAATCAGTAAAGCGATTACCACGGCAATAACCACCAATACCACAATATTTAATTTTTTCATCCCGAATAATTTTAAGGAACAGTGTCCGGTAGCTGTAATTTTTATGCGGCAAAGGTAAGGCAAAATTGTTGTCGATGTGACTATTTCCCAATTGCCCGGTTGAATTAACTAATCCTTGGAAAATCGATGACTATGACAGGAAAGTAATGGCAAAGATTTGTACAACTATTTGTAAACCAGTATTATAAATATCATTATGCGCCTTTATTTACGCAGGGCAATCTGCAAAGTTCGGCCAGGCATCTACAAATCCATAGAAATGTTTATCTTCAATTTATGAAGGGGAATAAAACCGCCAGCTGGCAGTTGCTTAAGCGTCTTTTAAAAAATAGGGGGGCGCTTTTTGGGTTGATCGTGATTGTATGCTCGGTACTCATCGCCATTTTTGCTTACTCCCTGGCACCGGACGGCTCCCCAAATGCAAATCGGATGATCCCGGAAATCGCCAATAAAAAGCCGGGTTTTTCCATGAAATTTCTAAAGATAAAGACAGATAAAGCGGCGGTTGTCACCGGCTTTTGGGCAACATTAACCGGTGGTAGAGAGGATCCTTTCCAGTATTTGCCCATCATTGAAGGAAGGATCCAGGCTGACACATATCAAGTCCAAAAATATGTTGATGAAGACGTCAGTGTGCCATTGACTATACCGGTAAAAATGACGGCATCACCAGGTATTGTGACCCTTAAATTTTATTTGGGCACGGATAAATTTGGCCGGGATATCCTAAGCAGACTGATTCTTGGGACAAGAATCAGTCTGGCGGTGGGCTTGATAGCCGTTTTCCTGTCCTTAACGGTAGGTATGTTTCTTGGCGCAGTCGCGGGTTATTTTGGTGGCAGAACAGACAATTTTGTTATGTGGCTGATTAATGTTGTCTGGTCCATTCCAACATTACTGTTGGTTTTCGCGCTCACCCTTGCGCTGGGAAAGGGATTCTGGCAGGTATTTGTCGCCGTTGGTCTTTCTCTGTGGGTCAGTGTGGCCCGACTGGTCAGGGGGCAGATTATGGCCATGAAATCTCTGGAATACGTAGAAGCCGCAAAAGTGCTGGGCTATAGTAGCACACGCATCATTATGAGGCATTTGTTACCAAACATCATTGGGCCGGTGATGGTAATCGCCGCCAGCAATTTTGCATCCGCTATTGTTATAGAAGCGGGCCTGAGCTTTTTGGGGTTAGGCGTCCAGCCGCCACAGGCAAGTTGGGGGTTGATGATCAAGGAGAATTATAATTTTATCATTACAAGTAATCCGGCGCTTGCCCTGATCCCGGGACTGGCTATTATGCTGCTGGTACTGGCCTTCAATTTACTCGGCAATGGCCTTCGTGATGCTACGGATACCACAGCCATCGCCTCAGTCTGAAAGGCTTCTTACCTAATAATTAAATATCGCTAAGGAATATAAAGGCTGTTATACCTTTCATCTTGTCAGGGGCGGAGCTTTGCTCTCTCATATTGAACCGGGAATACGGCATCACCATCCAGCGCCAGACTGGCATGTAAAGCAAAATAAGGATCCCGCAACATCGCCCGGGCCATAATAATCACATCAGCCTGCCCCTGCTCTAAGATATTTTCTGCCTGCGTAGCGTCCGTTATTAAGCCAACGGCTCCCGTGCGTATGCCAGCTTCCTTTTTGATCTGTTCTGCAAAAGGAACCTGGTAACCTGGCGCTGTCGGAATCGTTACGCCGGGTATCAAGGCCCCAGAAGAAGCGTCGATAAGTTCCACGCCTTCTCCCTTTAATATTTTTGCAAGTTCAACTGACTGCATTTCATCCCACCCTCCGGTAGCCCAATCTGTTGCAGAAATACGTACCCACAAGGAATGTTTATGATTGAGTTCCGCTACGAGAGCCCGTACGACCTCCAAAAGAAAACGAATCCTGTTTTCGAAGCTTCCTCCATAATGATCACTGCGTTGATTACTTAGTGGCGAAAGGAACTGGTGCAGTAGATAACCATGCGCCGCGTGGATTTCTATAACATCAAATCCGGCTTCAACGGCTCTTTTTGTTGCTTGTCTGAAAGCGTCAGTTATTGCTTCAATTTGCCCTGTCTGTAAGGCGAGTGGTGGAATATCCGTCTGATTGAAGCCAATAGCGGATGGGGCAAGGGTCTGCCAGCCCCCCGTGGATGGACTCAACTGCACCCTGCTTTTCCAGGGTGCATTGGTGCTGGCTTTTCTGCCTGCATGGCTTAGCTGGATCCCTGCTAAAGCATTTTGCGCATGAATAAAACGCGTTATCTGTTCCAGTTTTTCGATATGTTCATCCTTCCAGAGGCCAAGGTCATCCGGAGATATACGCCCTTCTGGTGAGACGGCTGTGGCTTCGGCTATGACCAGTGCTGCACCACCTACTGCTCTTGATCCCAGATGTACCAGGTGCCAGTCCGTCGCAAAGCCGTCTGTAGAAGAGTACTGGCACATAGGCGATACCACGATCCTGTTTTTCAGTTGAATATGTTGAAATGCAAGGGGTGAAAATAATACAGACATGGTGTTATGTTGTTGAATATTTTGAACAATGATTACGGATGAGACTACAGATATTGAAATTTGATATTCCTACAAAGTTAGCTCCAGTTTCCGGGAAAATGAAAGGATCACCAAGTATTTAGCAGCTGAAAGACATAGATAGGAATGCATTAACAGGGAAGATCTGTTTTGATTCGTTGTTTGATTCGGTATCCAGATTATAAGGTGGATGGTGACGGTCGGTCCGCGAGATTTTAAGGAAATTACCAATAAGAGATAAATTTTAAAGCATCAGCCCCGATGAAAAGCAGGTAAAACAGGCAGGTTGGTTTATATTTGCCCCATGACGGAAGAATTGCAAAATAACAACGACCAGCTGGAAGAAGAAGCACTCTATGAGCGAAAGGTCTATTTGATTGATGGTGGCCAACAGCCATTACGCATTGACAAATGGATGCAGGCACGCATTGAACATGCAACCCGCAGTAAGATTCAAAAGGGAATCGAAGCCGGATTTCTGACGGTAAACGGTAAAAATATCAAAAGCAATTATAAGGTACGGCCAGGAGATGAAATAGTCTGGTTATCCTATACTAATCCGGAGTATTCAGAAATTAAACCTGAACCCATGGCACTGGAAATTGTCTATGAAGACGATGCGGTCATGGTGATCAATAAAGAGGCGGGTATTGTTGTGCATCCGGGTGTGGGTCATTATACCGGGACCCTGCTCAATGGCGTAGCACATCATCTAATCCAGCAAAATCCTGACATTAATGATGAAGCACTGCCCAGATTTGGACTGGTGCACCGTATTGATAAAAATACGACTGGCCTAATTGTGCTGGCAAAAACGGCAGAGGCGGCATCCAAGCTGGCCAGGCAGTTTTTTGACCACACGGTTACCCGAAAATATTTGGCCGTTGTCTGGGGAAATATGGAGGAGAATGAAGGCACCATAAATGTTCATATTGCCCGCCATGAGCGGCAGCGGAAAATGTTTACCACTTATCCTGAAGGAGACAAGGGGAAGCATGCCATCACACATTATAAAGTCGTTCAGCAACTCAACTATGTCACAGTGGTTGAATGCATTTTAGAGACCGGTCGCACACATCAGATCCGGGTTCATATGAAATCCATTGGCCATACCCTGTTTAATGATGCAGAATATGGTGGAGACCGGATTTTAAAGGGGACTATTTATACCAAATACAAACAATTTGTAGAGAATTGTTTTGGTCTTTGTCCCAGATGTGCCCTGCATGCCAAAACCTTGGGTTTTGATCACCCCGTCACAGGCGAGAGGATGTTTTTTGATTCACCCCTGCCTTCGGATATGGCGGCACTTATTGATAAATGGAGTCATTATATCCAGCACCGGCCTCTGGAATCAGAATAATTTGAAGGCTGTTAAGGCTGGATAAATTTTTGGAGAAAGTTGGGTGTAAAAGTTGAAAACCAGCCAAAAAAATACAAAAGAGACTCAAAACTCCAAAAAAAGGGTGAAAAAGTGGTATAAAACGCCTTGAAAACTGAAATTTACTGTAGCGCACACAGCCATTTTGGCAATTAAATTTTACATTGCACTCTTATTCATAAAATAAATCAGTATGCAAACAGCAAAAAAAGGTGATAAAGTAAAAGTACATTATCATGGGAAGCTAACCGACGGAACCACTTTCGACAGTAGTGAAGGCCGTGCACCACTGGAATTTGAAGTTGGAAGCGGGCAGGTGATCCCTGGTTTTGATGAAGGCGTCACCGGCTTAAAAATAGGAGAAAAAAAGACCGTTAATATTCCTGCTGAACAAGCTTATGGTCCTGTATCTGATGAACAGATAGTAGAATTCCCCAAGAGCCAGTTTCCTGCGGATATGACACCAGAAGTTGGCATGCCCTTGCAAATGAGTAATGATCAAGGTCAAACATTTCAGGTGGTGATAAAAGAAGTTAAAGATGAAACAGTTGTATTAGACGCCAATCACCCATTAGCAGGTAAAGATTTAGTTTTTGATATTGAATTGGTAGATATACTTCCCGGCAAGTCTTCTATCATTATGCCATAACCTGCGTTAATGGATGGGCTCAGTAAGATTACTGACATCATAGAAAATATAGTTACAAAAAGACAGCGGTCATCCGAATACTAAATCGAATGGCCGCCGTTTTTTGTGTGCTGATTAAAGCAAATCGGTTATACCCTTTTCTATTTTAAAACTTCCGCCAGCTTATTTTCCAGATCTTCACCACGTAAGTTATTAGCGATGATTTTGCCGGACGGGTCGATTAGTACATTGAAAGGAATACCATTAAATTGATAAGTATTCACAGCGATACTGTTCCAGTATTTCAGATCACTCATATGATTCCAGCTTAGATGATCCGCCTTGATCGCTTTTTCCCAAGCCGCTTTATCTTTATCCAGTGAAACACCCAGTATGGTAAAATTCTTGTCTTTATATTTATTATAAGCCTGAACGACGTTGGGGTTTTCGGCACGGCACGGGCCACACCAACTTGCCCAAAAATCAACAAGTACATATTTTCCTTTAAAATCACTGATCTTCATAGGTTGTCCAGCTGGTGTCTGCATAGCCAGGTCAGGGGCTTTCTGATTCAGTAAAGGATAATTGCTTGGATTACTGGAGGCGAGTTGGACCTTTAGCTGGCTGGCATAACCCGCCAGGGAACCATCTTCTTTAAACCGGTCACTTGCTGCTTGCGTCAGCGGCAAAAGATCCTCCGGTTTAATGGACCGGGGTGCCATAAACTGTAATACATAGAATGCACCTACAGGTGTTTTCGTGTTGTTGACATAATCCTTAATGCCTTCATTCATATGAATAATCTGTGCATCTCTTTGTTTACCGAGAACAGCTTTTATGGAATCATCCTTTGCAGTAGTCTTGACCATTTTGTTCAGTGAATCCAGGGTCAAAAAAGTAGCCGTTAATGTAGAATCATCTTCCCGATAGGTATGCATAAATTTATAAAGGCCCGTGGTGGCATCAGATCCTTTAATGACTGGATTTAAGGGATCCGCCTGGTTAAGGTCCATCGTGACCTTTGCATCATCATTGATGAATAGAAAAGGATTCTCAGTGCCTGGCTGAATAATAAAAAGGTGCTGCCCTTTTATTTTTTCAGTTTTTAACTGGAAAGCGCCATCCGGTTTAAGTGCCGCGGAATCCAGTATGACAGGAGCGCCAGTGCTGAAGTCAATCTGTTTGAGATATACGACTTTGGATGAAGCATTGGTTAATTTGCCCGATACGACAAAATCACCACCCCCAGCAGGCTGCTGCGCGCAGCTGATTAAACTGAGTGAACAAATAAATCCGCTGATTAAACTAAGTGTTTTTAGATACATGCAAATGCTGTTTGTGTTTTAATTTTTGTGCTTTTAAGGTCCCTTACTGAATAAATGGGTTATGCTGAATTTCATAACCAATGGTTGTTTTGGGCCCATGCCCCGGATAAACGACCGTTTCCGGTGGCAAGGTGAACAATTTTTCCTTAATGCTTTGTAAAAGTTGGGCTGGATTGCCCTTTGGAAGGTCAGTTCTACCGATACTATCGCGGAATAAAGCATCTCCGCTCAGTATAAATCCCTGGTCAGGGCAATAAAAACTTAGACTGCCGGGGGAATGTCCCGGGGTCAGCAGGATCTCCAGCCGGTCTTCACCCAATTGAAGTTTGTCGCCTTCATTCAGGTAGGTAAATATACCATTGTAACTGTCAAAAGGGAGTCCATACTGCGTTGCGAAGATATCTGCCATCCTGTGCATTTCTTCTTCCAAAGGTTGAATTTGAGGCGTTAAACCATAGGTCTCTGCGATCCATTTATTACCAAAAACATGATCCAAATGGCAATGCGTGTTAATTAACAAGGTAGGTGTTAATCCAGCCCGCAATATATATTCCTTCAATTTTTGTTGCTCTGCCGGATAGTAAGTTCCCGGATCCACGATGACGGCCTCACCTTTTGTATTATGAAGTACATAGGAATTTTCCTGGAAGGGATTAAAAGTAAATGTCTCTATTGAAAACATCGGTCAATTTTGTTTTAGAAGGTTTTTAAGACTTAGCTGCCAGCTAAGGATTTATGCTGTTCAAATTACAATATCGGATTCCTGCTTTTAAAGCGTATCTGCCTGGATTTGCCACTGCACTTCGCCAAACTGGAAATAAGGGACGGGCGCTCCTTCAATCCACAGCTTACCTGAAAAGTCTACTTCCAGGATCCGGCAATTATAAGACTTCTGCTGATAAACGAGCCGAACATCGGTCTCTTTTCTAAAAAGCACTTCATTATAGGCTTTGAACAGCTCATGCTGGTCGCCGGTAAGGAATTGTTCAAATCGGGCCTGCAAGGCTTTGCAAAGTTCGGAAGCAACCTCTTTTAGTTCGAACTGTCGTCCGGTTATCTGTTTTAAAGAGACTGCCTTTGTCTGAAAATTGGCATCGAAGGCCGTCTGGTTAACGTTCATGCCGATTCCTGCAATGGTCCACTGCCAAATTTGGCCTTTTATGGTATTTTCCAAGAGTATACCCACTGCCTTTCTGTCGCGCCAGTAAAGATCATTTGGCCACTTAATCCGGGTCTCCTCGCCCGCATAATGGCTGAAAAAGTCAAAAACGCCGAGAGCAACGGCAGCACTGAGCCCAAATTGTCGGGAGATAAGTGTTTGCCGCATATCGAGTACAATTGACAAAGCCAGGTTTTGCCCCGGCTGGGTCAACCAGGTCTTTCCCCGCTGGCCTCTGCCAGCGGTTTGATGCAGTGCCATAAAGGCGTGGCCATGATGTGCCAATCCTTGTAACGCCTGCCCAGTGGCATAGTTGTTGGAACTATCTACTTCATCAAGAATCGTTAAGGGGTTACCAATCATGTAAATTAAGTGGAATAAGCAAAAAGAATTACTATTTTTGCGAAGGTAGGATTTTACCGGCCGATTTTCCCAGTCATGTAAAAGTTAAAATTCTCCCTTGGTTCAATTGTTTAATTTAATTAATCTATTTTTAAATATTGGCAACAAAAATAACAAAAACAACAAAAGATACAAACGGTAAGGTACCACGGCTGGCAAAAAATGCCAAGCTTTTAAAGGTAATCGTGGAGGCAATTCAAGCAAAAAAGGGCGAAAATATTCTTTCGTTGGATTTGAGGGACATTCCGGAAGCAGTTGCCGATTTTTTTATTGTGTGCGAAGCAAGTAGTACGACCCAAGTAAAAGCCATCGGCGATTTTATTGAGGTGGAAGTTAAGGAAAAGACAGGAGAAGCACCCTTTCATTCCGAAGGCAGACAGTCGCTTAATTGGGTATTGGTGGATTATGTTAATGTGGTGATCCATATTATGTTACCAGAGACGAGGAAGCTATACAGTTTGGAAGAATTATGGTGCGACGCACCTGAACAGAAATTTGATCACTATTAGGAACAAAATATAAAAAAAGAGAAAATTTATCATAAACAGCTGCAACGAGCTTTATTGCAGGACTTTAATTATTTATGGCACAAAACAACGATAAAAGAAAAATACCTAACCTCGGTGGTGGTCTTGGCTCTAACGGCCGAAAATCACCAAAAGGCCCTAGCCTCTACTGGATTTATGGTTTAATCGTGATCGCAATAATAGGATACAGTTATTTTGCAAAATCCAATCCCGATGTTGTTACTATCACACAACCGACTTTTACCCAGGACATCCTTGCCCAAGGCGATGTTACAAAACTGGAACTGGTTGACAACGCTGAGAGTTATGTTCGGGTTTATATCAATAAGGATAGCATTAACAAACCTTTTTATAAAAAGACCTTTAAGGGACGAGCAGTGAATCCTGAAAATTATGGGAATGCGCCGCTTTTTCAATTCAGGGTGGTCGACCTAAAAGGGTTCCAAGGCCAGTTGAATGATTTTCTGGCAGCCAATCCACAGGTCAAACAACCAGACATAGGTGTTGTTAGTGATACCAATTTCTGGAGTAGTCCTATTTTCAGTACACTTATAACACTGGTCGGACTTGCGCTCATCTGGATTCTGATGATGCGAAAGATGAGTGGTGGAATGGGTGGCGGAGCCGGAGGCGGTGGCGGCATTTTCAGTGTTGGTAAATCCAAAGCGCAGCTTTTTGAGAAGGGGGCAAAAATGGATATCACTTTTAAGGATGTAGCCGGGCTGGATGAGGCGAAGGTGGAAGTAATGGAAATAGTGGATTTCTTAAAAAATCCAAAAAAATATACCAATCTGGGTGGTAAGATCCCAAAAGGCGCCTTACTTGTCGGACCTCCAGGTACTGGTAAGACCCTGCTGGCCAAAGCCATGGCAGGTGAAGCACAGGTGCCGTTCTTTAGTATGTCAGGATCGGACTTCGTAGAAATGTTCGTAGGTGTAGGTGCAAGCCGTGTCAGGGATCTATTTAAGACGGCCCGTGAGAAAGCACCCTGTATCATTTTTATAGATGAAATTGATGCCATCGGCCGTGCCCGGGGAAAAAACGCCATGATGAGCAATGATGAGCGTGAAAATACTTTGAACCAGTTACTGGTGGAAATGGACGGTTTCGGCGGAGACAGTGGTATTATTATACTAGCAGCGACCAACCGGCCGGATGTGCTGGATAGTGCTTTACTGCGGCCAGGTCGTTTTGACAGACAGATTACAATTGACCGCCCTGATGTAAAGGGTAGAGAAGATATATTTCGGGTACACCTGAAACCTATTAAGGTATCTCAGACCCTGGATGTGCATAAATTAGCAGAACAAACTCCGGGCTTTGCCGGTGCAGATATTGCCAATATCTGTAACGAGGCTGCACTTATTGCAGCCAGAAAAGGTAAGGAATCAGTGGATATGAGTGATTTTAATGACGCCATTGACCGTATTATTGGTGGTCTGGAAAAGAAAAATAAAATCATCGCGCCGCATGAAAAGGAAATTATCGCCTACCATGAGGCCGGCCACGCCATTTGCGGTTGGTTTTTGGAACATGCATATCCATTGCTGAAAGTAACAATTGTTCCCCGCGGAACCGCAGCCTTGGGATATGCGCAGTATACCCCTAAAGAACAATATCTCTATAATACGGATCAGTTGATTGATCAGATTTGTATGACCCTTGGCGGGCGGGCGGCTGAGCAGATATTTTTTGGTAAAATCTCTACCGGGGCCTCTAACGATTTACAACAGGTGACACGTACGGCCTATTCCATGATTACTGTTTACGGAATGAATAGCAAAGTCGGCAACCTGAGTTATTATGATCCGCAACAGGAAAATCAGTTTACAAAACCTTTCAGTGAGGAGACCGGTAAACTGATAGATGAAGAAGCCCGTGAACTGGTAGAAAAAGCTTACGAAAGAACTTTAGCCCTGTTAACAGAAAGACGTAACGAAGTTGAATTACTGGCACGTTCCTTACTGGAAAAAGAGGTGCTGTTCAAAAGCGACGTGGAAGCGCTTATCGGCAAACGGCCGCATGAAGAAGAACCGGAGGAAGAAGATCCACAGCCAGCGGGACTAAGCGAAGGTGTACCGCCTTATGACGGTTCCATCAAGCAGATTCCTTCATCTGCGCCTGAAGTTGATACAAATGCAGGCAAGACAACGATCGCGTGAATTAAATGACTGATAGAAAATGCCTACCCGACCGGTAGGCATTTTTCGTATGGAACCAGTATCTTTACACCTAAGAAGAGGAATTATGGAAAGTTTGACAGCGAAAGAACAAATATTAAACAGAATCAAGAAGGCTTTATCCCAAAGTGTCCCAATGCCTTTTCCTGAAAAGCAAAGTCTGCCAAAGGAGCGGGTATTCCAACCGGCCACGGAGGAGCTTACAGTTCTGTTTGCTGAAAATTTTACAGCTGTGCAGGGTCAGTTTGTATATTGTACAGATGAAAAGGATATGACGGAGAAGCTCGCCTGGTTACAGACACAGCGTAAATGGGGCAAAATTTTCTGTAGGGAAGCCGCACTGATAGACACATTACAGCAGCAGGATTTCCATGGTCTGGAGTTTAGCCAGTTTATGCAATCAGAAGTAGCTATTACAGGCTGTGAACGCCTGATTGCCCGCACGGGAAGTCTTCTTATGAGTACTGCCCAGCAAAGTGGTCGGACAACCAGTGTGTATACACCTATTCACATTTGTATTGCTTATACCAGTCAACTGGTATATGATATTTATGAGGGACTGAACTATGTTCAGGGTGCTAATACATCGTTACCCTCTCTGATAACCCTGGCTACCGGACCGAGCCGGACCGCAGATATTGAAAAAACGCTCGTGGTTGGTATTCACGGACCAAAAGAAGTATTTTGTTTTGTTATAGAAGATCAGATTTAGACTTGTATTCCCATGGCAGAACTTTTATCCGACAAGAAGATTTATTTTTTATCTGATTTTCATCTTGGTGCACCTGATTATGAAAGGAGCCTCATCCGGGAAAAGAAGATTATACGCTTTCTGAATCATATTCAGAAAGATGCAGCGGAGATTTTTATACTAGGCGACATGTTTGATTTCTGGTATGAATACAAAAAAGCGGTGCCCAAGAATTTTGTCCGTTTACTGGGCAAACTCGGTGAATTAACAGATAGTGGTATTATCATACATTTTTTTGTGGGCAATCATGATATGTGGATGAAAGACTATTTTGAAAAGGAGCTGCAGATTAAAACCTATCATCATCCGGACACATTCACCTATAATGATAAAAAATTTTATATTGCTCATGGAGACGGACTCGGTCCTGGAGATAAAGGCTATAAATTTTTAAAAAAAATCTTTAGAAGCAGGTTTTGTAATTGGCTTTTCGGGCGACTTCATCCGGATTCAGGCATCGCTCTGGCAAATTATTTCAGCCGGAAAAGCCGTGAGAAAACAGGGGCAGCAGATGCCGCCTGGCTGGGAGAAGAAAATGAATGGTTGGCCATTTATTCTAAGCAGCAGTTGGCAGCGATGCATTATGATTATTTTATTTACGGACACAGGCACTTTCCGATTGATCTTCCGCTGACCGGTATTAATAATGGAGCGGCGAGCGGATCTGCAAATGAGGGAAAAGCGAGTCGATATATTAATCTTGGAGACTGGATAACGCATTTCACTTATGCAGTATTTGATGGAACGGATATAACCCTCAAAAAATGGGAAGAAGTATAACCAGCAGATTTTTTGGATACTGCGGCTTAATAATAGCCGGGGTATTATTTTTTCAGACAGCTGCAACCTCGCAGTTGT
>DATJDF010000295.1:0-17668 GCA_035497555.1 Arachidicoccus sp.
TCTATCGGTGAGTATTCTAAGCAAATCAACGTCTTGTTCTTCATAAAATGGAATCACTCTATCATTAAGCATGTCTGCCGCCACAAGGGCATTTTTACGGTCATATAGTTTGGCAAAAGCCACTCCGGTATATGTATCCAAATAGGTTTGCTGGTAAATCTTGCCTACCCCCTGCGATGTAGCCGACATAATAGGTGTCCTGGCATCCCAAATATCCCGGGTGATGGGTCTCTATTTCGCCAAGGCTTTCTTCATCTATCTTTTTACGCTCTAAGGCTGCTACCTGGTCGTCAGTCCATATTAAATTGTCTAGGGCAACCTTTGCTTCTAAGGCTTAGCTCCACCAATCTTCTTAAAATATTTATGCATGACCCAGCGCGTGCCTTTGTTTGGGTGTCGCCGTTTTGCCCATCAATATAGATTTCTCCAGATGAAGTTATCGATATCGGTGAAAATCCTTTTGGATACAACGCCTCGGTGATAATTACTCCATCCTACAATTTTGGGATTCAGTAAATGGATGAGTTGTGCCTGTGTCAGATGACGTGCTTTGCGGAGGATCTGTGTGAGACCTTGCTTGAATGAGTGGATACTCTTCTTTGAAGGTGTGATCAGCAGTTTTAGTTTTCCGTTGGCGGTGTATTTGCGCACGTTTTGTCCGAGGAAGTCGAACCCTTCCGTAGTTTCTGTGATGACGGTTTTCTCTTGAGAGAGTTCCAGTCCTCTTTCCTTTGGGGACTCTCTAACAAGGGTACTATTAGCTATGCCACATACTGACACCGCGTTCAAAGGAACAGCTTTGGCCTTTAAACCTGATCGTATAAAGCCTGACATCGATTATAATCGTACCGTTCTGACAGCCGATATAGAGACCACTAATTCTAAACCCGCTTGATAACATGGCGATATTTAGCTTAAAGGAACCTTTTTATCGGTTAAAGTCCGCCTCTCCCATTTAAAAATCTCAAAGAAGCCCTGGCAAGTTGGTGCCTAGCTCGGCATCCTTGACGGTTCCAATAACCTCCATGTAATCCCTAGTGTAATTCATTGTGCAGCAGAAAACACTCATTATTATTAATCCGACTTTACGCGTTGTTTTCTTAATATTTACGGCAAAAAATTATTCAATTTGGATGCCCTAATTCAATATTTAGTCATATAATAATTATAAATATCTTATCTAGAACACTTTTTGTTTTAAAACCACCTTTTGGGGTGGGTTGTTTTTCTATAATAACAATGTTCTTTGTAGATCAATTATTCTATTAACATTTTGTCATGAAAAGAAACTTACTTCTATTTGTCATTATTAGTTTATTGAATTTAGGGGCCAAAGCGACACCAGCCCGCTTCGATGCCTCACTCATTCAGGCAGGGGTTGCCATAACAGATGGATTTATCACCACATGGGAGACCACCGTATCTAATGAGTCGATTCTCATTCCAATCAATCCGGCATATGCTACAGATTATAATTATACGGTAAATTGGGGGGATGGCACGTCCTCAGTTAACCAGACAGGGAACGCTTCGCACACCTACGTTAATACTGGTATTCACACGGTTACGATTACTGGGGAATTTCCCGCCATACAATTCAATAACCCGGCAAGTGATGCGGTAAATGATCAAAAAATACTGACCGTTGTCCAATGGGGAAATGGAACCTGGAAAGGGATGGATGCAGCGTTTAGATTTTGCCAGAAGTTAACCACTGTCCCCAACAATAACGGGCCCATTTTTGAGCCAAATTCCACACTCTACAGTATGTTTTTTGATTGTATTGCGCTGAATTGCGATCTGAACAACTGGGATCTGACCAATGTTAGAGAGATCAGCGAAATGTTTCATGGAGCAACTGCATTTAACGGAAATATATCTGACTGGAATGTATCCAATGTAACAAATATGCAAAATATTTTTTATAAAGCACTCGTATTTAATGGAGATATTTCTAATTGGAATGTATCCAAAGTGGAACTGATGGATAATATGTTTGCGAATGCAAGCGCATTTAATGGCGATATTAGCAGATGGAATGTTGGTAGTGTCCGCGAAATGAATAACATGTTTAGCCAGGCATCCTCTTTCAACCAGGATATTAGTCAATGGGACGTATCAAATGTGACAACGATGAGTTTTATGTTTTCTAATGCCTCGTCCTTCAACCAGAATCTGAGTAACTGGAATGTTTCTAAGGTCACAAATATGAGTAATATCTTCGAGGGAGCTACTGCATTTAATGGAGATATCAGCACCTGGGATGTATCGCATGTGACAAGTATGATTTATATGTTTAATGGTTGTGTGGGATTCAACCAAGACCTAAGCACTTGGAATGTCAGTGCGGTTTCTGATATGACCGGAATGTTCAGCAATGCGGTGTCGTTTAACCAGGATATCAGTTCCTGGGATGTCCACGCCGTGAAAAACATGCGATATATGTTCTCTAGGGCAGTAGCTTTTAACCAGGATATCGGCAACTGGCAAACAAATAGCCTTACCGACATGGATCATATTCTTTATCAGGCAAACTCTTTTAACCAAAATATCGAAGATTGGAATGTAGCGAATGTTACCAACATGAATTATGCATTTTACTTCGCCGCCGCTTTTGATCAAAATCTGGGTAAATGGAATATTGGCCAGGTGGCAAGCATGGAAAATATGTTGGATGCATCCGGTCTGTCGGCTTTCAATTATGAATCTACCTTGAATGGTTGGGCGGCACAAACCGTGCAACAAGGTGTTGCTCTGGGTGCAAACGGGCTCAAATTTTGTTCAAGCACCGGTCATCAGTCGCTCGTCGATGAAGATGGTTGGGAGATTTTAAACGACCGCCAAGTATGTCTGGTGCCGGCACTTCCTGATGGCGCTGGTATTGTATATGTAGACAGCGCCGTGGTGGCTCCCGGAGACGGAAGTAGCTGGAATAACGCCTTAAAGTATTTATCAAATGCAATAGAATCCGCCAAAACGAATACGGATATAAAAGAGGTGCATATTGCCAAGGGAACCTATTATCCAACCGGTGATAAAAGTTTGGTATACCGTGACAGTACTTTTTTGTTTACAAGACCGGGCTTGAAAATATTCGGCGGATATTCAAATGCGGATGGCAGTCGTGATTTCAATTTATTTCCGACCGTGCTAAGTGGAGATATCGGCATATCCGCTGATACAATTGACAATAGTATGAATGTCATTGTGATTAATAATATAGCTGATGGAACTGATAGTCTTATTTTGGACGGACTTACGATAACGGAAGGAAAAGCCAGTCTTGATAGTGATTTTAACGGGTATGGCTTTGCTGGAGGAATCTCCATTACGAATGCATTTGCAAATACGGTTATCAGCAACTGCAAATTAGTTGAAAATTATGGAATGATAGGTTCCGCAATGGCTGTCCTGGGAATGGCAACATATGATGATGTAAATCCAAGTATGGTGTATGATCCACAGATACTAAATTGCCTTTTTAAAGATAATAAAGTAATTGAGCTACCCGAATCGGCTTCATCTCCATTTGGTAGTACCATAATTAATTCCGGTGTATCTCCATATTTCAGCCATTGCGATTTTATTGACAATACTGGATTAATGGGAGGCGCTGTTATCAACTATATATACACAGCACCTGTTTTTAATAGCTGTAATTTTTCGGGTAATCGTGCCAAGGGAATTAGTGTTATTTATAATATGGAGGGCGCAAATGCTGTATTGGTAAATTGCTCAGTTACAAATAACGTTAATACAGGATATGTTAGTGCAATGATAGATCCTGTGCTTTCTAGATTATTCAGTAATGCCGTAATAGGAAATATGCAGTTTTCGCATAGTAGTATAATTAATACAACCATTGCTAATAATAAAAGCATTGCTCCCCTTCCGTCTGATGGCCCGCTCATTCTCAATCTCATGGAATCCTCAACCTATATGACGAATAGTATTATTTGGGGTAATAAGGTAAATACTATAAGCGATTCCTTGACTTCCGCACTCTCTAAAATCTCGTATAGTTTAATTCAGGGACTTGCTGCAGACCCTTCCAATCACTTGTTGGATGGAACCACAAATCAACCTGTTTTTGTGGACACCACTAATGGAAACTTTCAGTTAGCGTCCTCAAGTCCTGCAATAAATACCGGTTTCAATGATTCTTTAATTCTGGCATTGTCACCCTATATACCGGGTTTATCTGAGGGTGGCCTTGATCTGGCCGGCAATACACGTATTAAAGACGTAACAATTGATATGGGACCTTATGAATTTTCCGGCCCCCCCCTCCCGGTGACATTGCAATCTTTTACTGCCGAATGGCAGAATCACCTAGCTGTACTTCATTGGAACAGTGGTGTGGAAGTAAATCTTGCACACTATGATATTGAAACGAGTGTAAACGGTAAAAATTTCCGAAAGATATCTTCCACCGATGCAACTGGTAGTAATGGCACTTATGTATATCAAACCACTCAATTGGAACCAACTGCTTATTACAGATTAAAAGCGGTGGATATAAATGGCAAATTCGATTACAGCTCAATCGCAAAATTGGTGCAAAATGGGCATTCCAAAGAAATTTTGCTATATCCTAACCCCGCCAAAAATTATATTAATGTCAGCATTGGGGCTCAAAATTCGCTCTTGATATATAACGCTGGTGGTAGCCTTGTCAAATCAGTCAATCTAAAGGCCGGTGTAAACAACATTGATATCAGTCACCTTAGCTCCGGTGTTTATTTTGGAATAGTCAATGGTCAAAAGCTCCAATTTTTTAAACAATAACGAGTAAGGAATTGTGAAGACCTTTCTGTTTACTTGGGTAAATCAAGGCTAACGGAACCTAAAGTAAAAGCCAGACTCTTTCCCTAGTGTAAGAGTCTGGCTTTTACTTTAGGTTCCCGGAATTCCTTCCATGACAGAGGTTGAGAACTATTTAGCGTTAATAGGGTAATCTATTAGACCATCATTGCGGACTAGATGAACCTTATTTTGAGGTGCAACAGGTAATATAACAATAACAGGGTATGAATGACTGCTAAGGACTACACTTTACCTGCCTATCCGACGCTTTAATCCTACCGCTCAGCAAAAAATCATCGGCTTTTGGCGAAAATCTGTCAATATACTGAAAAACGGCCGCGTGCGCAGGATCCGTATAGAGAATAAGCTGGCAGTGAGGCGGTTCTTCGACATATTGATCGAATTCTCTACAGGCACCGGTTTATCTTCCTTACCCAGAGCAATAAGAAAAGGTTGTTCTAATGTTTCTAATTCATCCAGTGCTTTGGGGTTAGGCTGTGCCCAATGCAGGACAGCATGCACCTGTGCCCCGGCATTTTCATCGCCTAAAGATTTGTCGCGATTCCTTGTACATGCCGCGCCAGATCAACCTAACACGTTTCCAAAGAGCGATTTTTTTAAAGTTTTAACTATTTCAGCAATAATCAAAATAAAGAAGCTTTAAGTTTTACACATAATTTGTCCTGGCTCTGGTCTTCGCAAGACGCGATTAATAAAATAGAAGCACGGCGACAGGAATATAATCAATTCAGTCCCCACAGTTCTTTAAATGATACGATGCCGGCCGAATGCCCAGGTCCAAAATAAAGAACAAAGCGATGCCCTATATAATAATGCCTGCCTGCGGCTCCTGCTTGGAGAATGACAGGTTTATAACATCCAAATAAAGCAGAAATGATACAGCCCATCATTCTCCAAGCAGGCCAGAAATAATAGCGAAAACATGCAGAATTTTCTATTTCAGACTACGCAATATGAGGTCAAGAAAACTTTGAGCATTTCGTCAACATGTTTAGCAATATTTTTAATGCAAATATGCACTGGTTAAATATTGATTTAGTAAAAGAGTTAAACTACCTACAGGACTTTGTCCCCAATCTTGATATGAAAATACAAGGCGTGTCTTGTCCGGGTATAGGTTGACAGTTTTTGGGTTATAAAAACTCCAAAAATGAAAGATCACATTAAAGATTTATTGATCAGCTACCAATGTTCAGAGGAGATCAAAGAACAAGCTGCCTTTCGTGTAATATTCAGCCGGGAAAGTCCCAATCAGGTCATGGAAGAATTAAACATTCAAAATGCCTATACAATTAATAATTGGGTAAAAGCTTACAAGTTAAAAATTGAAGCAGCACTAGTAACTTTCCCTCCCATTATTTTGGCCGGAAAGCCTTAAAATTACAGATACTGTCAAATTTATATCCAAATATTAATGAAAAATTGGCACAAACCGACTTGAAAATATGAATAGTTATTTTAAATACCCATCAATAATTTCCTCATAAGCATTGAAAAGGTTATCATCATACCCCTGGGTAGTCTTAAATATTGTGCCCTTACTATCGATAAATAATGTTGTCGGAATTGATCCGTCAAAATGAAAAATTTCTTTACTGAACGGTTCCATATTCTGGGGTAATCTCAATTGACGCCATCCCATGTTTTCTTCTTTTAAAGACCTTAACCAATCTTCTGTTTTCGAATCCAGGGAAATCGATATCAAATTAAATCTTGCATTGTTTGAATATTTTTGAAAGATCTTTTTAAGAACAGGAATTTCCATCCGACACGGTCCACACCATGATGCCCATAAAACAAGCATCGTAATTTTTGATTGCGCAAAATCGATTACCTGTTCTTGATTATTAATATCGACAAATTTTGTGGATGAAATTTCTTTATTACTTCTAAATTCTATACTTTTCCCCAATTCAATAGCGACATTGCTGCGCCGTCTATCACCATCAAAAAGCGAAACTAAGTGTATCAACTGCTCTCTACTAAATTTATTCCTGTTTTTATTAAGTTCCATTAATAAGTAATAAGAATAATTATATTTTCTAATGGTATCTCCGAGTATGTTTACAATACTATCTGTCATCGATTGACCAAAATTCAGATCTACATTGTAGAAAACATATGTCTGTCTGCCCGCAATTATGGGCTGATCCGTATATACCAATTTTATTTCTCTATTTAAAACAATATTAGTCGGACTAAAATCCTTGAATGTTCCATTAATTAGAATTGTATCATCTCGCATGAAATATTCTGAAAATAATCCACCCTCCTTATATTTTTTATTAGTTGAAAAATGGAATAGATATTTTATTCCATCCGTTCCACGTAGTATCAATGTGAGAAACAATGGAATATCTTCATTACTTTCAAAAGAAAATCTCCCATTATTTGACGAAGTAGAATCTATGGGAACTGATACTCCTTCGTTATTACTCCCGCACAATATTACTGTCCCGCTTGGCATGCTTTTTATATTTCCATTAATAACAACTTGCGATAGATGTTTCGCACTACACGAATAAAAAAAGAAAAGATAAAATATAATTAATAAACCACCAAAGCCTTTATTAAGCATAAGTAGAAATTTTTAAATCGCAGAATCATATTATTATGATTCTGCGATTGAACAAAAAATTGGCTAATTGCAGCGGCTAACACCCCCATTACTTGTAATTGGAATATTTCCCAACCCCGTCTCACAATAGTAAGTAACCCCGCCATTCAAAATTAGAGAACCCATGTCCATTTGATCAGTATCTGGCATACAATTGCCGTTTAAGGTTGTCCAAGATCCATTGCTGCCCTGAATACTAAGGATACACGTCGAATTTTTGCAGTGTAAGCCATCGCTACCATCTCCGCCTATCGCTTTTTTCAATTGTTCTCTTGACAGAATTTCCGATGCGCCAAGTTCTAAGGCTCGTAATTTAAGTTTCTTCATTGTTTTAATTTTTGAAAATTAAGGAGATAATTTAACAACACAAAGTTCCAATGCTTCGTTGCACTATTTCTACCATAGAATAAAAGGAAAGTTAAATATCCTTACAGAGGATGAAAACTGCTTTTTCAGAAAAACACATTTCTTCTGGCTTCCCCATTTCAGCACATTCATCTCTCGTTAATACTTGTCCATACAACATAAATTTAGAAATACTCATTTCTCCATTTTCTCCATAATAATAAGTTTTCTTTATCCGGTCATATAAAATAACCGCCCCCATTTCTCGCATTTCAGCTATTAAATTACAAACCGCCCTTTTGGACAATTTCATCTTGAGAGCAAACTTGTCTAAATTACCAGTGGCCCTTTTTTTAATTAAAAAATTAGCATACTCCAATCGTTTTATCGTTTTTATTAAGCTCATAATTACAATTTTAAACGGTAAGAAAATGTTTTAAATCATCTACGCTATAAATAGAAGGAAGTTGATAATATTGCGAGTGCTGCACATTTTCTGAATTAAAAATAGAAACAAAAAAAGTTGGAGTAAATTCAATATTGATCTTATCACACCGATTACCCATAGCTTCCATTTTGGCATATTGCTGTTGAATCTCTCAGTTCATCGGATATTTCGCAGCAAATAAGTTATAGTCCTTTTTCTCAGCTAAATACTACTCATCCAGTGCCTGTTTGACTTATAGACCCTGATTCAATGTAGAACTTAAGCCAATTTTTACGGGCTCTAATATGTTGAGCACATCTATCCATAAAGAAATTAGAACTATAAGCTATTTTTGTAGCGGATCTATTGATACTTTACATTTATCATATATCCTTCTTGATTTTAGCAGCCAATTTAAGATTGAAAATACCCTACTCCAGTAAGTGCCCCCTTTCTTTACCAAACAAGCATACAGGAATCTAATTAAAATCAGAAACCAATCCATCGGTAAACAGATAAGAGAGATACCGAAAAAGTAAAATAGCTTAACTTTGTTACATCATAGTTCTTTTAAACGCTGATTCTTATTTTTCGCGGAAACTCCTGAAAAATTGCTTGCAAATATGAGAAAACAATAAAAGCTCGCCGAAGCGAACTCTTATAACTAAATGATAACCAATGCGCTCAGAACTGGAATCGAACCTGCACTCCCTTGCGAAAACCAGATTTTGAGACAAGACAAATTTACTTCAGGAGAATAATTCTTTGTTTTTTTAAAGGCTCTGCTCAAACGCCAATGCTAATTCGGTTGCAGTAAATGCAAAAAGCAATTGTCTAACTTTACTTCAGAACAACATCCTCAAAATAATTATCTTTGAAGGTTTAAGCTCTTTGTTTTGGAGATTTCAGTAGTTTACTGGCAAATTACGGGCAAATTTTGTAAAAATGAAAAAGTAGTTATGAATCGTATTCATAACTATTTGACTCTTAAGTGGGCCCACCTGGGCTTGAACCAGGGACCCCCTGATTATGAGTTGCATAAATGGCCCTTTTAGTCACTTTTAGTTGTTCACAGTCACTAGCCCAGAATGCTTGCTGCTATTGACTTTTAGAAGAATTTCCTTTTATTTTGTTCTAAATAAAAATACACTTAAAAATAAAAATGTGTATCAAATTGTGTGCAAATTTTAAACAGGAAATCCATGAAAAACAACAGAGCCGAGGCAAAAATTACCCTCGACACCAGGAGAATCAAAAAAGATGACACCTATCCAGTCAAACTTAAAGTTACATTTAAGAGAATCAGAAAATACTATAACACCACCTACAATTTAACAGAGCAGGATTGGCAATTAGCCAAAGAACCAAATACCAGAGGTGAAAGGCGAAAACTAAAACTCGAATTAGCCGAAATCGAAACAAAGGCGCAAGCTTGCTGCAATGAAATATCTCCATTCAGTTTCAAAGAATTTGAGTCTCAGTTCTTTCCGAAAGTAATTGAACCAACAGATCTCAAAACTGCTTTTGATATATATATCGACGAACTAAAAGACCAGGAGCGCTATGGATCAGCGGACAACTATAATAGCTCCAAGGTCTCTCTGTTAAAATTCAAAAGTAAAATCAGTCTTGACGAAATAACGCCACAATTTTTAAACAAATATGAAAAGTTATTGTTGATGGATGGGAAGTCCCCAACCACAGTAGGTATTTACCTTCGTCCTTTGCGTGCCATCATCAACCGGGCTATTGAACAGGGTCTAGTAAGCCGTGATTCCTATCCTTTCGGCAGGGGTAAATACCAGATTCTAGGAGGTCGAAATATAAAAAAAGCCTTAAGCAAGGAGGAATTAATGGCAATTTCCAGTTATGAGGCGAGTTCAGATACATCAAGAGCGATGTATAAGGACCTTTGGATGTTTTCGTTTTTTTGTAATGGTATGAATGTAGCCGATATTTGTCACCTGCAAAACAAAGATATTCAGGACGGTTTTATTTTATACCAGAGAAGAAAGAACATCAATAAATATAAAGCAAATCCAAAAATTATCCGGGTCGCTGCAACCGAAAGTGTTATGGCAATAATTGAAAAATGGCAGGGTAATGGTAACTCACCAGAAGATTATATTTTCCCCTTCCTTGACCACACAATGAACGCATATCAAAAGAAAATAAGAACAAAGGAAATTACCCATAACCTTAATGACAACATGAAAGCTGTAGCAAAAGCTTTGAATATTAATAAAAGTGTAACCTCCTATACTGCTAGGCACAGCTACGCCACTCTAATGAAGCGCCTGGGAGCTTCAACAGAATTTATATCTGAATCTTTCGGACATAGCAGTGTTGCCGTAACAAATAAATATTTAGATAGTTTTGAGAATGAGACTGTAAGCCAATATGCGATACAATTACAAAATATTTTTAAATAATAATTCGTTCATCCTGATGAAATCAAAAACAATAGTATCCCTGTAATCGGTAAATAACAACGCACATTTTCAGAAAATAGTAGTGCCCAACAAAATGTGTTTCCTGTATAGACATAAATTCTGACCTTGTGAAGGTAGATAAATGCAAAATATTGCACTTCTATTTTCCTCCGAGTGCCTCCCGGCTTTTTTCAACGTTTTTCAATTGCCCATTATCTTTTTAAATAGACAAATTTCCACAAAGGAGAAAGTGGAGGAAGAGGTAAATGCCTGGCAACGCGCCAGGAATAACAAGAATTCAAAAATTAATTGGCAGTTTACTACTAAAGAAGCTCGAATTAAATTAAAAAGACTTTATCCGTCAATTTAAAGTTAACATAACACTAGTTTTGCATTCGACGTTGAATTTTGCCTGTAAAATAATTAATATATTAAGTGAAAAGTAGTCTGTCGAGTAACGTTGTTGAAATAACCTCATCATAAAGAAATTTGGCACATTTGGAAAGTTTTTATTGGTCGTTATTACTATTCAAGTGGAATAGTTAATCTAATTAATAAAATTCAAAAAAGGCTGCCACCATCAGGCTTGCTTTAAGTATCTTTTGTATTCAATCTGCCAGAATCTTACCAGACCTTTGCTTTCTATTGAACATTTTGCTTCGCCTCACCAACATTATATGCAACGCAGTCCTGAATATTATTTCGTGAGCCCACAGGAGAAGTTCGTATCCCTAACGGATTTGACCCAAAGGATCTTTGAGATTGAGAAGTTGGCCGAATTACCATTCTGTAGCTGCGACGCTTTAATGCATCTTCAAAGAAAAACAGATTCTATAATTATTTAACAGATATGTCGAATCGACTTCAACAAGGATATCCTATCCTACAAGTGACTGACAAAAATCTTGATAGAATAGAAACCCGTATTAATATCAAAACAATCCTCAAAGTAATAATTTTAAAAAAAATTTGGTGATATAGAAAATAACATACATATTTGTATTAGAATGGAATTGTGTCAATCGACCAAACTGACAAAAGTATAAATAACTGGCTTATGATCAAATTTTTGATAATTCCGAATCACATCAAGATTAAGTATTCTACTTACAACTTCTTTCTAGTATTCATTTTTGAAAACACATTTTAGACAGCCGCAAATTGGCTGAAAAACGGAAGACGAAAGCAAAAGAGGGGATGCCATTAAATATTACACTCCCAACACAACATCAGCAAATAAGGAAGTTAAATATGAAACCTTCAGTAAATGATACAGTATTTGAGGTCTAAAAACGTCATAAATCATGAGTGAACAATTCTTAGCAGCACTAGACGAACTATACATTCGTTATGGGTATGATCCTCGTAAGAGTAAATCAACTCGTGTTTACCTATTTACAAAAAGTATCTACAATGGTGCGGACATTGTAAAAACTGGAACAGATGCCGAAGCTGAAGAATTAAGAATACAATATGCTAGCGCAGGTTATGCGGTTAAAGTCAGAAACTTTAAAAACATAGAAGAAGCGGAAGACTTACTTTTTAAAGACTTTTTTAAAGCAGACGGTGTCATTCAAAACCTGAAAAGGAGATACAAGAATTTCGTAGGCAAACTAATGAAAAATTTGCCCGAAAACACTCAATACGAATATATAAGAAGCTCTTACGATTATACAAACTATCAACTTAATCAAGACGATACGAAAATAATTTCTATTGGTGCTGATAATGACACTAATGCTTTGGTAAGTACAATAACCAAACAAATTAATGAACACATTGGTCCCCTTTTAATAATAATAGAAGCTGCTGCAGGATATGGGAAAACTTGCACCGCTTATGAGATTCTAAATGAGTTTATTTCTTTGCCATCAAATAAATTGCCATTCTTCACAGAGCTTTCGAGAGATAGGAAAGCGTCCATTTTTAAACATATTCTAGCTTTTGAAATTGAAGAACAATTTTCAAACCGCGTAGATTCAAATGTAGTAATACATCAAATAAAACAGGGAAGGATTCCTTTAATTATAGACGGTTTTGACGAGCTAATTACAAAAGACTTTACTTTTTCGTCAAATCAATTTGAACAGGTAGAAAGTATGCTTTCCACAATTGTAGACTTGTTGACTGACAACGCTAAAGTAATTATCACGTCTCGTAAAACCGCGATATTTAATAGTGAAGAATTTCATAACTGGATGATTGACCGAAGCATCGATTACACCCTATCAAAAGTAACTATTTCAGAGCCTTCTATTGCAAATTGGCTTCCTAAGGAAAGGCTTGAAATTGTGCAATCAAACAATTTTCCGGTCGAGCAAATTGCAAACCCAGTTTTGCTTACCTATTTACGATACGTAAAAATTGATGAGCTTAAAGAAATGGCAACTCATGGCAAATCCATTGTCGACCGCTATTTTGATTTCTTACTATCAAGAGAACAAACAAGACAAGGACTGCTTATTGAGCCCGAAACTCAATTGAGGATCTTCCGAAAACTAGTTCGCTTCCTCACAGAATGGGATGTTAAGGCAGAATCTAAAGAATTTATTAAAGATTTAATACTTGATTACAACAAAACAATTTTAGAGGAAACCAAGAAAAAATATACCCCAGACAAAAGACCACGAACAGACCAGCTTGCCGACATACTTTCTAACCATGCCTTTTTAGATAGAAAAGAAAAGGGTATGATTGGCATTGTCAATGAATTTATTCTTGGGACATTAATCGGTGAAAATTTAATATTAGGTAAATATCTTCAATATAGCCAACATTTTCATGAAAAAATATCTCAGATGTTTGCCTTGCTTGCTATTCAAGCTTTCCAAGTTCAACCAAAAGAAAACAAGGACAAACTTTGGAAGGTATTTAACGATTATGCCTTCCCATTCGAACCACAGTTTTACTTTAAAATTGATATTGAATTCAAAAAAGAAATTATACGAAGTTACAAGCACGCAATATTAAACGATTTTACTTTAGATACATATTCATTCATCAAAAAGGGCCAATTTGAATCAACAATTTTTACTGCTTGTACTTTTACCTCATGCGAATTTTCCTTTGAAGCATTCAAAAACTCATCTTTTGTAAATTGTAGATTTTTTCACTGCATTTTGGTTGATACAGACGTCGCTTATTCTGACGAATATTTTACGATTTTTGGATGTACTGGAGACAATGGGTTTGTACAAACGATATTCGATTGTGAAGAGGTTGCAGCAGATGAGGGTATTAATGTAGAAAAGAAAATACTTGACTTGTATTTCAATATTGGAAGTTTCAAACCTCGTCATAGACAGCTTTCACATATAAAGAATGAACTTTCATATCTGGACAACAAATCTGTAAGCAGGACTCTCCACAAGTTATCCGCAGAAGGGGCTATTCAACTAAACGGTGATTTGAGTTTCCTAACTCGTCAAGGTATATCATACTATAATGACATATACAGAAACAGCTAAGCAATGTTAGACTACGAATTAGAAATAATTGAAAAAGAATTAAAAGAAAAACTTGTTGGTGAGTTAACAAGAACAGGCCTATTATTCCGCCTTTTCTCCAGAGTAAAAGAGCAAATTTCAATTGCCGAAAAACTTAAAAGAAAAACATATGCAGTTGACGATAAATTAATGCAAGATCTTATCGGCTTTCGCATAACAACTTATTTCAGTGATGATGTAAAAATTGTTGTTGATTTGTGCGAAAGGATATTTGAAAAGGTTGAATTGGTTTATGATGAACCGTCTTCTGAAGTTTTTAAACCACTCCGTAAGAATATGATTTGTCGTATGCCAGAGTATGTTACACAAATATTTGAAGAAACGAAACAGAATAATACCAATTATACACTGATAGACAACACATTTGAAATTCAGTTTCGGACAACATTATCAGAAGGTTGGCACGAAGTAGATCATTTAATGAGATATAAGTGCAAACCTGATTGGTCCGACCTTGCAAGAGAGGGCAGAATGTTGAACGGGATATATGCAACTCTTGAAACTAATGACCAAGCTTTAAAGGCTTTGTTTGATGACATCGCTTATCAACATTACAAGGGAAAAAAATGGGAAGCAATGTTACGAAACAAACTTCGATTACGTTTCCAGATAATGGGGCTTAGTAGCGAAATTATTAATTACCTGAACAAAAATCAAGAAATAGGAAAGAACATTTTCAAGTTAAACAGAAATGAAATTCTTAAGGCTTATATTGATTCAACTCTATCATTTCCCATAACGTTTGACAACTGGATGTTCTTCATCAACTATTATTTTCTCAAAGATGAATTCATTACATCAAAAACACAGCATATTCTACAGGACGAATTTGACTTAGCATTTAATGGACCGGGAAATACATAATAAGCCACATAACAAGCATTTGCATCAACCTAGATGCTCAAATATAATGAAAAAAAATCATGCTAAGAATTTAACCAAATAAAAATATATTAATTTAATAATGTGTGAATAGCTGGCTAAATTAAATTCTCAAGATTAAAAATATTTATTATCATGTCATTGCAAGAAGAAATTGAAACAAAATCAAAAGAAATCCACACTGAAAATCTCAGTATGTCAATCGGAGAGATATTAAGCATGTATTCTGATGGCGATCTAGACATTCATCCTGAATTTCAAAGATTTTACCGTTGGAGTGACAACCAAAAATCTAAATTGATAGAGTCTATTCTTTTGAATATTCCCATACCATCAATTTTCGTTGCACAACGTACTGATGGTATATGGGATGTAGTTGATGGCCTTCAACGACTTTCTACCATCTTGGAGTTTATTGGTGTTCTTAAGAATAATGATCATAGGGTTTTGGCACCTTTAAAAATGACTAAAACTAACATACTTCCATCCCTTGAAAATAAAATATGGAATACAGAAGATCAAAATTCATTTACTGAAGCACAACAGAGGTATTTCAAAAGAAGCCGCTTAAACTTTGTGATAATTCAAAAAGAGAGCGACCTAAGTAGCAAATATGAGTTATTTCAAAGACTCAACACTGGAGGCAGTTCTTTAACTCCACAGGAGGTACGAAATTGCCTGCTCATAATGAACAATGAAGACTATTTTGAAAAATTGAAAGAACTTTCAGAATTTCAACCATTTATAGACACCATTAATATCTCGGATAAAAATATTGACGAACAATATGATAAAGAATTAGTGTCTCGATTTTTGATACTCAAAGACCTAGAGCCATCTGCAATAAATTCAGTAACAGATCTAGGCATTTACCTGAATGACAAGATTGTTAAATTTTTTGAGGATAATTTTCAAAAGTGGAATCAAATAAATGATCTTTTTCAAAGAACCTTTAAACTCATAAACGATCAAGTTAAGGATAATGCGTTCAAGCGGTATAATTTAGATACTCGCATTTTTTTTGGAGGGTTTATAGTTTCCGCATTTGAAATGGTTGCACTCGGAGTCGCCAACAATATTAATCACTGGGAAGCAAATCCATCCCAAATCGAAGAAAAAATAATTGAATGTTGGCAAAAAATTTCAGATGAAAAAATAAGTTGGAAAGGATATAGCGCAGCTGGTAGACTTGCTAAAACCATTTCCGTAGGTAAAGAAATATTTTCATGAAAGTTAGAACTTTGACAGAACTTCAAGATAAACTTGATCAGGATATTCAATGGAGAAAGAAAGAAATTGTCGACTTCAAATTTATTATTGAAAAGAATCGTAATTCAACAAATATGGTCCCATTGGTACGTGGTGGTATTGCCTTGGGGTATGCCCATTGGGAGGGCTTTATTAAAATGGCATCAACAATATTCATTAGTTTCATTTCGACAAAGAAAATTCCTCTTGACAATATGCAACTAAACTTTGTTGCGTTGTCTTATCTCAAGAGATTAAATAAAGGACATGGGATTGAGGAATGTATTAAATTAATTGACGACATATTAAATAGTGGACAAATAACATGTAAGATACTGGATAATGATGTAATAGATACAAAATCAAATTTAAAATTTAATGTTCTTAAGGTTATTCTGATTTCATTAGGATTTGACGAATCTCATTTTGCAGCACACGAGAATTTCATTGACAAAAAGTTGGTTGAGCCAAGAAATGATATTGCGCATGGAACTTATCGCGATATAGTTTATGACGATTTTAATATTGTCTATGAAAACGTTATTCCATTGATGGAATCTTATAAAACGTTAATCGAAAATAATGCTTGCCAAGGCACATATAAAAAATAATATATAGGGGAGATAACCACTGTTACATACTCTTCCGAGCTGAACTGACTGCCTTGGGTCGTAATGATGCTCTCCGGGATCTCGATCGATGGCTTGCTGAACGTAAGCTTTCAGCGAGCACCGTCATTGTTCCTATAAATGGCAATATTAGATTTGCGACCTAATTATACCGTTATGATTTCCTTTTCAAGCACATGCCGCTATTATGTCTGTAAGGATGCCTGCAATTTGCGATTGTATATTCCGATGATGTTGAATAGGCAAACCGAAGCATGTTGACTAACTGATGGTGAGATTAATATTGAAAGAGCTTTTGGACGATCAAAGATATTAAATTTACCCGTTCGATCTGTTACTTTTTTCTTCGTGAGTCCCCAGACTAATGGAAAGCATTCCATAACTCAGGACGAAGTCAACGGAAAATAAACAGAAAAGGAGGTTCGGAGGATCAACTAGATCACCACCCCTTACACCCACTCTCCGTCGAAGTTTTTTTCTTGCAAACAACCCAACAATATCGTGTCTGAAGTAAAGCCCCAGAACCACGGCGTAATAAACTGAAATAATAATAAACAGGCAATGTAGATATTTGCCCCACGTGATAGATCATTTTTAAAGCTAAGTTTATCTGGATGTATAATCCGACCCGTGGTGACCACCCGTTCCGATTTATGTTGACCAGGCATTCCGAAGGATGTTGACCAGGCAATACTCTAATAAAGAGATACCCAAAATGATCAAAATCTGATCGTTTTGGGTATTTCTTTTCATAG